>NZ_JAKUFY010000004.1:0-120211 GCF_022663675.1 Bacillus cereus group sp. BfR-BA-01355 | reverse complement strand
TAGTACGAAAGAGCAAGCATCTTCTACTGATAAGAAAGTCTCTCAACAAACAACAAAGAATGAGAAAGCTGGAAAATCAGAAGATAAAGAATCTGCTAAGAAAAAAGAAAAAGAAAAAGAGCAAGCAGAAGCTAAGCAAAAAGCTGAAGAAGAGAAGTTAAAGGCTGAGGAAGAAAAGAAAAAAGCTGAAGAAGAAGCGAAAGCTAACGAGAAAGTATCAGCTGAAAAAACTGTATCCAAGGCAAAAGAGGCTTATACAAAACCTTCTTGGAAAGCTGTAGGAACAGAACAAGGTTCATCACCAGCGATGACGTTTAAACAGGGGTCATCAGATTGGAATGAGATGCAAAGTGCAATTGCTGCAGGTATTGAAGTACCGAAGGAGCAATTAGTATTCCATTTTGTTGGAAGAGACAAAACTGGAAAGAGTAAAGCTTATGGTGACGTTCAAGATAAGCAAAGTGGAAAAAGATATTACGTAAATATTGATTGGGTAGATAATGAGGGCTGGAAACCAGTACTTGTTCAAACTCTAAACTAAAAAAGAGAAGCTCCTTAGGAGCTTCTCTTTTTTAGTTAACGCAATTTCTTTAATTTAAAATGAACAACCGCGCTATAATACGGTCTTTTGCTTTCAGGATCCATAACCATTTGATGTGAGATGTGATGAACTTCAAGCATAAGTGCTTTATTATTATCGATTTGTTCACTAATTTTTCGTTCTAAAGAAGCTAAGTCTCCCGCTTCAAAAAATTCTACTTTATCTTCTAACATTTCAAAGGTAAATGACATGAAGACGGCCCCTCTCCTATGTAATCAACTATAGTGTAACAAAGAAAAGAAGGAAATACCATGTACATTTCAATTGACATTTTTAGAAAGAGGGAATATCATACTGATAAAACCGATAAGAAAAAGGGGAATTTTTATGGGCACAGAATTTAATGGTTTATTTGATGAGTGGGCTCATACGTACGACTCATTCGTACAAGGCGAAGATATACAATATAAAGAAGTTTTCGCCCATTATGAGGATATTCTAGAGGATGTAGTTAACAAGTCATTTGGTAATGTATTAGAATTTGGTGTCGGTACAGGTAATTTAACAAATAAATTATTACTTGCTGGCCGCACAGTTTACGGTATAGAACCGTCGCGTGAAATGCGTATGATTGCAAAAGAGAAATTGCCAAAAGAATTTTCGATTACAGAAGGTGATTTTCTTTCGTTTGAAGTCCCAAATTCAATTGATACCATTGTAAGCACCTATGCATTTCATCATTTAACAGATGATGAAAAAAATGTAGCGGTTGCGAAGTATAGTCAATTGCTAAACAAAGGTGGTAAAATAGTGTTTGCTGATACGATATTTGCAGATCAAGATGCATATGATAAAACTGTTGAAACAGCAAAACAAAGAGGTTTTCACCAGTTAGCAAACGATTTGCAAACGGAATACTATACACGTATTCCAGTTATGCAGACTATTTTTGAAAACAATGGCTTCCATGTAACGTTTACGAGATTAAATCATTTCGTTTGGGTAATGGAGGCAACTAAGCAATAGAAAGAGGGATTAGATTGAGAATTGCTGTAATTGGAGCAATGGAAGAAGAAGTACGTATTTTACGTGACAAATTAGAACAAGCAGAGACAGAAACGGTTGCAGGTTGTGAATTTACGAAAGGACTATTAGCAGGACATGAAGTAATCTTGTTAAAGTCTGGTATTGGTAAAGTAAACGCAGCGATGTCAACGACAATTTTATTAGAAAAATATAAGCCTGAAAAAGTAATTAATACTGGTTCAGCTGGTGGATTCCATCATTCTCTAAACGTTGGTGATGTAGTTATTTCCACTGAAGTTCGTCACCATGACGTAGATGTAACAGCATTTAACTATGAATATGGTCAAGTACCAGGAATGCCGCCTGGATTTAAAGCTGATGAGGCGTTAGTTGCATTAGCTGAGAAATGTATGCAAACTGAAGAAAATATTCAAGTTGTAAAAGGCATGATTGCAACAGGCGATTCATTTATGAGTGATCCGAACCGCGTTGCAGCCATCCGTGATAAATTTGAAAATCTTTATGCGGTAGAAATGGAAGCAGCAGCTGTCGCACAAGTATGCCACCAATATGAAGTTCCGTTTGTTATCATTCGCGCACTTTCTGATATTGCTGGTAAAGAATCAAATGTTTCATTTGATCAGTTTTTAGATCAAGCAGCTCTTCATTCTACAAACTTTATCGTAAAAGTGTTAGAAGAGTTAAAGTAATGTAACAAAAAGGCAACTGTCTCATATAAAGAAAATACATACAGTTGCCTTTTCTTTATTGGCAAACAAGGGGGAGAACACGATGAATGTATATCGTGGAGTTCATGAGTTAATTGGTCATACACCAATTGTAGAAATTACTCGTTTTTCACTTCCGAAAGGGGTCCGCTTATTTGCAAAGCTTGAATTTTATAACCCAGGCGGAAGCGTTAAGGATCGTTTAGGAAGAGAATTAATCGAAGATGCGCTAGAAAAAGGGCTTGTTACCCAAGGTGGAACAATTATTGAACCGACTGCTGGGAATACTGGTATTGGACTGGCACTTGCAGCATTAGAACATGATTTACGTGTTATCGTTTGTGTACCAGAGAAATTTAGTATTGAAAAACAAGAATTAATGAAAGCACTAGGTGCAACGGTCGTGCATACACCGACTGAGCAAGGAATGACCGGTGCAATTGCAAAAGCAAAAGAATTAGTAAATGAAATACCGAATTCATACTCTCCAAGTCAGTTTGCGAATGAAGCAAACCCGCGTGCTTATTTCAAAACACTAGGTCCTGAACTTTGGGATGCACTGAATGGAGAGATTAACATATTTGTTGCTGGAGCAGGAACTGGCGGTACGTTTATGGGGACTGCATCTTATTTGAAAGAAAAAAATATAGATATTAAAACAGTTATCGTAGAGCCAGAAGGATCTATTTTAAATGGTGGTAAGGCTGGTTCACATGAGACCGAAGGAATTGGACTGGAATTTATCCCGCCATTTTTGAAGACATCTTATTTTGATGAAATTCATACGATTTCTGATCGAAATGCATTTTTACGAGTGAAAGAATTAGCGCAAAAAGAAGGACTTCTCGTTGGGAGCTCTTCAGGAGCAGCATTTCATGCGAGCTTACTTGAGGCAGAGAAGGCAGCACCAGGTACAAATATTGTAACCATTTTTCCTGATAGTAGTGAGCGCTATTTAAGTAAAGACATATACAAAGGATGGGAATAAAAAATGAGAGCAAAGACAAAGTTAATTCATGGTATTCGCATAGGAGAACCTTCAACTGGATCTGTAAACGTACCGATCTATCAAACAAGTACGTACAAACAAGAAGCGGTTGGTAAGCATCAAGGATATGAATATTCACGTACAGGTAACCCAACACGTGCAGCTTTAGAAGAAATGATTGCCGTATTAGAAAATGGTCATGCTGGATTTGCATTCGGTTCTGGAATGGCTGCTATTACAGCGACAATTATGTTGTTCTCAAAAGGTGACCACGTTATTTTAACAGATGATGTTTATGGTGGAACGTATCGTGTTATTACGAAAGTATTAAACCGCTTCGGTATTGAACATACATTTGTAGACACAACAAACTTAGAGGAAGTTGTAGAAGCAATTCGTCCAAATACGAAAGCGATCTATGTGGAAACACCAACGAACCCATTACTAAAAATTACTGATATTAAGAAAATATCTACTCTTGCTAAAGAGAAAGATTTATTAACAATTATTGATAATACATTCATGACGCCATATTGGCAGTCGCCGATTTCTTTAGGAGCAGACATTGTACTTCATAGTGCAACGAAATATTTAGGAGGTCATAGTGACGTAGTTGCAGGTCTAGTAGTGGTAAATAGCCCACAACTAGCAGAAGACCTTCACTTTGTACAAAACTCAACAGGAGGTATTCTTGGACCACAAGATAGCTTCTTACTACTTCGCGGTTTAAAAACATTAGGAATTCGTATGGAAGAACATGAAACGAATTCACGCGCTATTGCTGAATTTTTAAATAATCATCCAAAAGTAAATAAAGTATATTACCCAGGTCTTGAATCACATCAAAACCACGAATTAGCAACAGAACAAGCAAATGGATTTGGTGCTATTATTTCGTTTGATGTAGATAGTGAGGAAACATTAAATAAAGTACTTGAGAAACTGCAATACTTTACACTTGCTGAAAGCTTAGGAGCAGTAGAAAGTTTAATTTCTATCCCATCTCAAATGACACATGCATCAATCCCAGCAGATCGCCGTAAAGAATTAGGAATTACAGATACATTAATTCGTATTTCTGTCGGTATTGAAGATGGTGAAGATTTAATTGAAGATTTAGCACAAGCGCTAGCGTAATAAAAAATGCACTGCTAATGTGGAGCAGTGCATTTTTTATTATGTTAATTTGTGAAATATTTCACAAATTATACATACACAAATGAAATGATTTCATGTATATTGAATTCATGAAATGTTATTCACGAGTAAACTTGTGAAGTGTTTCACAAACAATGGGATTCATGTAGGACGGTAACTCTATTTTTTTTCGCTAATCGGGACTTATTATGACCTATAGGGACTTATAAAGACCGTGATAACAGAATAGGAGGAAATTTACATGGTAGTCAAAGAGAAAGTTGTAAATGAAATGCAAGAGGTAAAAGAGATGATTGATACGTTAGTAAATAACGGTCAACAAGCTTTACAAGCATTAGAAAGTTTTACACAAGAGCAGATTGACAACATTGTTCATGAAATGGCATTAGCAGGTGTTGATCAACATATGCCACTTGCAAAATTGGCTGTTGAAGAAACAGGCCGTGGTGTCTATGAAGACAAATGCATTAAAAATATTTTTGCCACTGAATATATTTGGCATAGTATAAAGCAAGATAAAACGGTAGGAATTATTCACGAAGATCCTCATGAAGAAATAATAGAAATTGCAGAACCTGTCGGTGTAGTAGCTGGGGTAACACCAGTAACGAATCCAACGTCGACAACAATGTTTAAAGCGTTGATTGCGATAAAAACGAGAAATCCAATTATTTTCGCATTTCATCCTTCTGCACAAAATTGTTCGGTGGCAGCAGCGAAAACCGTATATGATGCAGCAATGAAAGCTGGTGCACCAAAACATTGTATTCAATGGATTGAAAGACCGTCTGTCGAAGCGACGAAACAATTAATGAACCATGATGGTGTGGCACTCGTTCTAGCAACTGGAGGCGCTGGTATGGTGAAATCAGCTTACTCTACTGGAAAACCAGCGCTAGGTGTAGGTCCTGGTAATGTACCGTGTTATATAGAAAAATCAGCACATGTAAAACGAGCTGTTAATGATTTAATTTTATCGAAAACATTTGATAACGGTATGATTTGTGCATCGGAACAAGCAATCATTGTCGATAAAGAAATCTATGATGATGTTAAAACAGAAATGATCGAAAACAATTGTTACTTTGTAACAGAAGAAGAAAGAAAAAAATTAGAAAAGCTCGTTATAAATGAAAATACATGTGCAGTAAATAGTGATATTGTAGGAAAATCAGCACAGTATATTGCCGAATTAGTTGGGATTACTGTTCCTGAACATACAAAAATGCTTGTAGCTGAAATTCAAGGTATCGGAGCAGCATACCCGTTATCTCGTGAGAAACTGAGCCCAGTATTAGCCTGTGTGAAGGCGAATTCATTAGAAAAAGGATTTACATATTGCGAAGAAATGTTGAACCTCGGTGGTTTAGGACATTCAGCAGTTATTCATTCTACAAATAAAGAAGTGCAAAAGCAATTTGGATTACGTATGAAAGCTTGCCGTCTCATTGTAAATGCACCTTCATCACAAGGTGGAATAGGGGATATATATAACGGATTTATTCCATCACTTACACTTGGTTGTGGTTCTTACGGAAAAAATTCAGTTTCCCAAAATGTAACAGCGACTCATTTATTAAATATAAAAAGGCTGGCAAATAGAAAAAAGAATATGCAGTGGTTCAAATTGCCACCAAAAATTTATTTTGAAAAACATGCTACAGCGTATTTAGCAAATATGCCTAACATTTCACGTGCATTTATTGTAACGGATCCTGGAATGGTTGAACATGGCTATGTGGATACAGTCACGCACTATTTAAACAAGCATGCAAATGATGTGAAAATTGAAGTTTTCTTTGAGGTCGAACCAGATCCATCAGATGAAACTGTCTTTAAAGGTGCGGAAATGATGAGAAGCTTTAAGCCAGATGTAATTATCGCACTTGGTGGTGGTTCAGCTATGGATGCAGCAAAAGGAATGTGGTTATTCTATGAGCATCCAGAAACGACATTCTATGGCATTAAACAGAAGTTTTTAGATATAAGAAAACGTACATGTAAATATCCGGAATTAGGAAATAAGGCACAGTTTGTTGCGATTCCAACAACATCAGGAACAGGATCAGAAGTGACACCATTTGCGGTTATTACAGATAAGAAAAATAATATAAAGTATCCGCTCGCAGATTATGAATTAACACCAGATGTAGCAATTGTTGATCCGCAATTTGTAATGACAGTACCACCACATGTAACAGCAGATACTGGTATGGATGTTTTAACACATGCAATTGAGGCGTATGTGTCTGTTATGGCAAATGACTATACAGATGGATTAGCATTAAAAGCTATTGATCTCGTATTCAAATATTTACCGAGAGCATATAAAGATGGAAATGATGAAGAAGCACGGGAAAAAATGCATAACGCTTCTGCAATTGCAGGGATGGCATTTGCAAATGCTTTTCTAGGTATTAATCACAGCTTAGCACATAAAATTGGTCCAGAATTCCATATTCCGCACGGACGTGCAAATGCAATTCTTATGCCGCATGTAGTCCGCTATAATGCTATTAAGCCAAGAAAACACGCATTGTTCCCAAAATATGAGCACTTTGTAGCAGATGAACGCTATGCACATATTGCGAGAATGCTCGGGCTTCCAGCAAGCTCAGTAGCAGAAGGTGTGGAATCACTCGTCAAAGCAATTATTGAGCTTGGAAAAAGCTTAAATATTAATATGAGTATTGCAGGACAAGGGGTAGATAAAGAGCAATTTGAAGAGGTTGTTGGAGTATTAGCAGAAAGAGCTTTTGAAGATCAATGTACAACTGCTAATCCAAAGTTACCGCTTATTTCAGAGCTGAAAGAAATTTATATGGAAGCATATAAAGGTGAATAATGATTAAAAAAGAGCCGCAGTAAAGCGGCTCTTTTTTTGTTGGAAAACATCTCCCAGAATGGCTGTATTTACTGGTCTTTCAGTTTCATAGAATATGATAAAGTGAAATGGAGGAGTGAGAATATAATGAAAGAATTACAAGGGAAAATAGAAGATTATACTAGGTTCGGACAAATTCTTCTCGCTGTAAGTACATTGTTAATGGTTGGCTTGTTGATTCCGGATGGAGCAAAAGAGACAATCCAATTTTTTGTTATGATGGGGAGTATCGTTATATTTTTAAGTTTATCGTTCTTTTTCTTTCAGCGTGTGAAAGTGATGCGTGACCAGTTAGAGGAAAATGAATGTGAATAATATTGTTAACTAGAGCGCGGCGAAAAGAAAGAATCTTTTTGTCGCGCTTTTTGTTTTTTGTAGAAAAATGTATGCGTTTCATGTTGACAATGATAATCCTTATCAATTAAAGTAGAATAGTAGTTAATGATTATCATTATCAACTAGAGGTGAAGGAATGAAAAAATCTATTACGCTATTTACAGCGATTTTATCTATTTTTTTCTTGTTAATAGGTTGCAGTGCCAAAGGGGACGAAAAAGCGTCTGCAACCAAAACAGAAAAAGGAAAAGAAAAAATCGAAATTACCGACCTGTCAGGGAGAAAGGTAACATTCGATAAAGTACCAGAAAGTTTTGCAACATTAAGTATGGGGGACATGGATATTATTCATGCTTTAGGTGGAAAAGTAGTAGGTCGTCCGGATACGAAATTAACTCTTCCAGAGGAGTTAAAGAAGGCAAAAGTAATTGGGAATGCACATCAACCGAATTTTGAGCAAATTGCTAGTTTAAAGCCCGATGTACTTGTTGCTAACAATGGATTCCAAAAGAATGTGCCAACGGTTGAAGGACAGGGAACGAAAGTAATCATTTCTTCTGCGAATTCTGTACAAGATATTCAAAAGAATATTGAATTATATGGAACGGTAATGAAGAAAGAAGATAAAGCAAAAGAACTTAATCAAAAAATCAATGATCAAATGAAGAAATATGAGAAAAAGAGCGATGTGAAAGCATTGCTAGTGTATGGCGCACCAGGTACTTATTTAGCGGCATTACCAACATCTTTATCAGGTGATGTTTTAGAAAAAACAGGCGGGAAAAATATTGCTTCTGATTTTCCAGAAACGAAAGAATATCCGCAATATGCACAGCTAAGTGTAGAACGTATTATTGAGGCGAATCCAGATGTCATTTATTTAATTACACACGGAGATCCAAAAAGTGTGAAAAAAGCATTCGAAGGCGAAATGATGAAAAATGAAGCGTGGAAAAATTTAGATGCAGTAAAACAAAACCACGTAGTTATTTTGCCACCTGATTTATTTGGATCTAATCCTGGGACAAAAGTTACAGAAGCAATGGACTTTATGTATAAAAGTATACAAGATGTAAGGAAATGATACGTATGGAAAGTAGTGAAGTAGTAAGAGAAAAGGAACATCCTTTTGCGAAAAAAAGATGGATAATAGCAGTTACTTTAGTTGTATTAACAATTCTAGGCCTCTTTTACGGACTTTTCGCAGGAAGTTTATCTTTTTCTGTACGAGACATTCTAACAGGTATACAAGATGAGGGTTCGACAGTTCATCGAATTGTATGGGATCTTCGCATACCGAGAGTTCTCGTTGGGTTTATAGTAGGAACATGTTTAGCTGCATCTGGTACACTGCTGCAAGGGGTTATGAGAAACCCTCTTGCAGATCCTGGTATTATCGGAGTTTCATCTGGGGCAGGCCTTGTAGCAATTGTCATCATGATTTTATTCCCACAGCATCTAGCTTTTTTACCACTAGGGGCGTTTTTAGGAGCTTTCATAACAGCGATGGTTATTTATGCTTTATCATGGCAAAAAGGGGCACCACCTTCAAGAATCGTCTTAGTAGGGGTGTCGATCAATGCATTAATTGGTGCAGCAACGTCAGCATTAATGTTATTACATAGTGACAAAGTACAATCCGTGTTACCGTGGCTAGCGGGTGGTATTGGTGGTGTAAGTTGGGCACATTTAAACATGATTATTTATTATGCAATATTCGCCATTATATTAGCTTTCTTTGGCATTAAGCATATTCGAGTGTTAATGCTTGGAGATGAAATGGCAAAGTTATTAGGACATAACGTGGAAAAAAGTCGGTTTTATTTAATCGTAGTAAGTACATTATTAGCTGGAATTGCAGTAAGTGTATCTGGTCTTATTGGATTTGTCGGTCTTGTCGTACCACATATGCTACGTTTATTAGTTGGAAATGATTATAGATATTTGCTACCTTTATCATGCCTTGGCGGCGGTGTATTACTTGTTTTTGCGGATGCAATAGCTCGAAGTTGGTTCGATCCAATCGAATTGCCTGTTGGTATTTTACTGTCCTTCTTAGGTGGTCCGTTCTTCTTATATTTAATTCATAGAGGAGGAAAACAACGTGATTTCCGTTAACAAAGTGTTTTATGCACACTCTGAAAGATTTCAAATGCAAAATATGAATGTACATATTAAGGCTGGAGAAATCGTTAGTTTAATTGGTCCGAATGGATCGGGAAAATCTACTTTGCTTCGTTTAATAGCAAGGCTACTGAAACAAAGCGAAGGGGACATCATTTTAGATGGGAAAAACATTCATATGATGAAGAGTGCTGATGTAGCGAAGCAATTAGCAATGTTACCACAAATGCATGATCATCAATTAGATTTAACAGTGAAAGAACTAATTGAGTTCGGAAGAGGTCCACATAAATCATGGAGTAGCCGCTTAAATAAAGAAGATGAAGAAATTGTTGATTGGGCATTGTCTGTTACAAATCTTGAAGGGTATGAATATCGTCTTTTACATTCTTTATCAGGAGGGGAACGGCAACGTGCTTGGATTGCCATGACGCTAGCGCAACGTACAAATGTCTTATTATTGGATGAACCAACAACCTTTTTAGATATCGTTCACCAGTTGGAAGTAATGGAACTTGTGAAACGATTAAATGAGGAGTATGGAATGACAATTATAATGGTTTTACATGACATTAACCAAGCTGCTCAATATAGCGATCGTTTACTCGTATTAAAGCGAGGAAAGATTCAGTATGATGGTATACCAGAAGAAGTGCTATGCCATGAAATGTTTCAACATGTATTTGGCATAGATGTAGATATCTTTCAAGGAAGTGACAAGCCGTTTTTTACACCGAAACGAATTTCTAAAAGGGGAGAAGAGCGATGCAAACAGAAGAGCGTATTACCACTGAATTAGTAAGAGAATTTGTTATGGCAGCTCACGGGGATTTAGAGAAAGTACAAGAGCTATTGGTTGAATCGCCAAGCTTACTTCACGCCTCTTATAATTGGGGTGGATCAGATTGGGAAAGTGCGTTAGGGGCATCGGCACATGTAGGTCGTAAAGATATTGCTCTTTATTTACTAGAAAAGGGTGCTCGGATGGATATTTTTGCAGCAGCTATGCTTGGTGAATTAGAAGTTGTACAAGCTATTTTAGTAGCTCAACCAGAAGCATTGCGTGCATCTGGTCCTCATGGCATTTCTCTTCTTCAGCATGCACGAATGGGTGGAGAGAAATCTAAGCGTGTATATGATTATTTAGCAATACTATCTTAATGAACGAAGGAAGTTCTTATGTGCGGTAAACTTTTCACTTGAAACAATTGGAAAGTTTACCGCCCGTTAGAACGGGATAAGTATCTAGTATATTTGAAAATCCTACACCCCCTCAACTGTAGTTTTCTTAATACTAGTTATGATATGGATGCAGTAGACGAAATTTGTCTACTGCTTTTTTTAGTCGTTAAGAATGAATATTCTGTATTTTATTGTGGGTTCATTTATCCCGCTATTTGCGGGCAGTAAGTCTCCCGCCTCAAAATTCAGCTAGAGCAAAGAAGTTAGATGGGAGATCCACTGCCCGTAAACGCTCGATTGGTGAGGGCTGATAATCAGTGGGGGTGAACAAAATTCCCCACTGATTAAAGTTTCACTTTATAATTAATAGTAACATTTCGTATGCATACAAAACATGATCGTGAAATTAAGAATAAATTAGTGGAAAGGAGTGCAGGCATGTTTCATACAGATCGTTTACAAATTCGCAAATATACAATGGATGATTTACAGTTCTATGCTTCACTATGGGGGAACGAGAAGGTAATGCGCTATATTGGAAATGGGACGTTAAAAACATATATACAGTGTAAAAAAAGTTTGGAGGAGTGGGTCATTCCTAGCTATAAAAACGGTCTCGGTTTATTTGTATTGATTGAAAAGGAAACGGGAACAAGAATTGGTCATGCAGGGCTGGTAAAGCAGCAGATTGATGGAAAAGAGGAAATTGAAATTGGTTATTGGTTACTTCCTCAGTATTGGGGAAAAGGGTATGCAAAAGAAGCGGCGGCAGCATTTCGAGACTACGGTTTCCAAGCATTACGAATGAATAAATTAATTTCTCTCATTAACCCGAATCATCCCGCCTCAATATTTGTTGCTAGAAAGACAGGGCTCAGCTATGAGAAAACAACTTTATTTCATGGGATGGATGTTCTTGTTTATTCCATTAAACGTGTTGGATGAAAAATTACTTTTTTAAAGGTAAATTGCATTTTTTGAAGAATGGTATATGAAAATAAAGGGGGGATTACATGTACATTTATCATAATGGACTTATTATTCGTGAGGGAACGAGTAGCGTACCAGCATATGCAATTAAAGCATTGTTTGAAGATGCCGGTTGGAGTAATGATAATATCCCTTCTTGGCAAATTGAAAAATTTACGATAGCATTTGAAAATTCAACATGGGCTTTCACAATTTGGGATGAAGAAGAGATGATTGCGATGGTTAGGGTCATTTCGGATGGAATTATGATCGCGAATATAGTAAATTTAGTTGTGAAGTGTGAATATAGAGGGAAGGGATTAGGTAAGAAGCTTGTAGCTCTTTGTTTGCAAAAACTTCCCCACGGTGATTGGTTTGCGCATACATCTGCGAACAATTTTGATTTTTATAGAAGTTGTGGATTTGAAGTTAGAGAGCTATCGAGAAATGGAACATGTGCGTACTATGGATATCAAGTCGCGAAAAGAGATGGTCACCGATAAATGAACGGAAAGTAAAAAAGTATAGCGAGGTAATTTTGAGACTTTTGATAATAGAGAATGGATTGAGGCTCTTTTTATGATAAAATAAAAGAAAATTCCGTTTATTATTAGGGGGATAAAAATGAGTATAAAAGTTGGGGATGTATTTAAATATGAAAGAAGATTTACTGAGGAGGAAGTTTTTGAATTTGCAAATATTACAGGTGATAAAGGTAGACACCATATGGAATACGATGAAAACGGAAGACTAATGGTTCATGGTTTATTGACTGCTAGTATCGGAACAAAGGTGGGCGAAGAGTTACATTACATAGCAAGAGAATTAGTAAGTGAGTTTATTAGACCAGTTTTTACAGGAGATACGATCACTTGTGAATTAACTTTAACAAATATTGAGCAAATGGAAGGTTATAAAAAAGTTTCAATCGAGTCAGTTTATCGCAATCAGCATGAAAAGACGGTACTAGTTGGGACAAGTTATGGAATTATAAGGGGATAAAAAAGAAGCCTGTTAATCAGGCTTCTTTTTTATTATTTAGTAAACACGTTTTCGATTTTCCGCATAACTAGAGATAAGTAATAATGCAGTTTCTTCTCCTATATTACGAACAATATGAGGAACGCATGCATTCCATGAGAAAGAATCACCTTCTTCTACAATTGCAATATCTTCACCGTGCTGAACTTCTAATTTCCCACGTAATACAAGGTGACATTCTTCCCCTTCATGGGCATTTGGTGAGTTTTCTTTCGGGAACCCAGTAGGGATTTCTACTAGAGATAGGCGAAGCCCCCCTTGCTCCGCAACATGTTCAATTCTTTGCTCATCTTTGCCGTATACACTGTATTTCCGTTCTTCTTTTTTGACAATTTTTAAGCGATCTTTTTGTTCTAATAATAAATAGGGAAGGGGAACATTTAAAAAATTGGAGATCGTTTCTAAAGTTGAGATAGATGGTGATGTCTTATTATTTTCAACCTGACTCATAAAGCCTTTAGAAAGACCTGTTCCCTCACAAATTTGTGCAATTGTTATGCCTCTACGTTGACGAATTTCACGTATTGCAGAACCAATATTCATAAAATCAAGCTCCTTTTTGTAAACAACTATTTGTATCATAGCAAAAAAAATATATTTTTTCCCAGTGAAAATGAATTGACGAATAAAAAAAATTAGTGTATGTTTTGTAATATAAATAAAAGTTTTGTATAAGAAAACTATAAAGGAGAGAATGAAATGAATCAACATATTGGTAACTTAATTATTCGTATCGTGTTAGGGGTAACATTCTTCATGCACGGTTTAACAAAATTCCAATCAGGAATTGACAATATTGCAGGGTGGTTTACAAGCATTGGTTTACCAGGAGGACTTGCATACGGTGTAGCAACATTTGAATTAGTTGGAGGTCTATTATTAATTCTAGGTTTAGGTGTAAGATATATTGGATTATTATTTGCACTTGTTATGGTTGGAGCAATCGTAAAAGTGAAATGGTCAGCTGGTTTATTGGGAGATGGAAAAAATCCTGGTTTCGAATTAGAACTTGCATTATTAGCAATGGGTGCATACTTATTTGTTGCAAAAGCTGATGGTTTTGTAGATAATTTCTTAAAAGAAAAAATGTCAAAGAAGAATTAATTTAAATGGGGGGGCTAACAAGATGAGTTTTCAACTTCATCCCGATACAACACTTGATGTTGTTCATTTATACGTATCTAATGTAAAGAAATCACTAGAGTTTTATACGGAAGTACTAAGTATGAAGGTGCTAAAAGAAGAAGAAGCAGTCGTTACATTTGGGAATGAAAATGATGAACCACTTCTTATCATTGAAGAAAAGAAAGAAGCTTTTCCGAAGCAAAGAGCAAGAACAGGGTTATATCATTACGCAATTTTATTACCAAGTAGGCAGGATTTAGCGAATGTTCTTCGTCATCTTGTAGAGATGGTATATCCACTACATGGCGGAGCCGATCATTACTTTAGTGAAGCTCTTTATTTAGCTGATCCAGATGGAAACGGGATTGAAATTTATCATGATCGACAAAAAGAAGTTTGGCGTGATGAGAATGGAGAACTCCCATTTGTTAGTAACCCGTTAGCTGGTGAAGAATTATTACAGCAAGGAAGTACATGGAATGGCTTTCCAGCTGGTACTGTGATGGGGCATATTCATTTTCATGTAGCTGATTTAGAGGAAGCGAAACGTTTCTATGTTGATGGTCTTGGTTTTGAAGTAACGATTCCAGCTCGTAATGGAGCATTGTTCGTATCTGCAGGTGGTTATCATCATCATATCGGTTTAAATACATGGCAAGGTGAAGGGGTACCACCGCAAATGCCAGGTTCTGTTGGTTTGAAACATTTCACAGTTGTACTAGCGAATGAAAAACAAAAAGAGCAAGTATGTGAAAGCTTAAAAAATATTGGCAAGATTGCTACGTACAAAGATGGAATATTACAAGTCGAGGATCCATTTGGACATTGTATCCATTTCAAAATAAAAGGAGAAGCCTAAAAAGGCTTCTCTTTTTTATTTTCTTATAATTGCTTTTTCGTTTTGTAAAAATAGTTCATCAAATTGTTTTGCAAGCTCAAAATCTAGTTTCGTTAAACCTTTTGCATTCCAAGATGACAAAGTAATAATAACTGCTTTATACTGGATAAGGATAAATGGATGGTGATTATGTTCTTCTGATAGTTTGGCGGCTTCAGAGACAAATTCGACTCCTTTTAAGTAGTCGGAAAACATATATTTTCGTTCAATCCATTTCTCATCTTTTACCATCCATTTATCTACCTTCAATAATTCTTCGTGAACTTCTTCTTCAGTTAATCTTAGCATCATTTTTCACATCCTTTACTGGAAGTAACGCAAGACCATTGTTAATAAGGCGTGTTACAGCTTCGTCAGTTGTGAAAGTAGAAAGTTGATGTAGTAATGTTGCCGATGTTTCATGCCCTTTGTTATGCTCTAAAAGTAACTCTAATACTTCAAGGCGCAGCAACCATTCTTTCGCATAAAATTTATTTAATACTTCTTGAATTGCTACTAATTGATCGATATGCGCGTCGTGTAAAATCCCCTCAATTCGAATATCTCGAACTGTTTGATACATACGTTCAAGTTCATTCAGTACAAGTGGAGCAGGAATTTCGTGAACTTCTTCATCCATTGGGAAAAATGCTGTGGCATCTGCGGCACCTGGGAATACTGAAGTGATTTGTGAGCCAACAGCCATATCAAATGCGCCCCATGAAGCATCAAATAAAACGCGGGCGTTATAAGTAACTGTGCAATCGATAAAGGAAATAAGAGCAATTTTCTTATCGTTTTTTACAATATCTGTTACTGTTCCTTTTACATGAATACCACTTGCAAAAGTAAACTCAGCGATAGTTCCAATTGTAATTCCTAATGATTGTAGTTGTTCGTCTGTACAATTTTCTAATGCAATATTTTCAGTGAGTAATCCAATCGGTGTTCCAAATCCGTCACTGTGTACAGAAGTAGAATGATTTGCTAATTGTTTATTATGAAGCGCTAATGCCGTTGGCGAATTTGTTCGCATGTAAATTAATTCACCTGCATCGTTTTCAATTGTCTCGCTAAATGTACCTGTAATTTGTAATCCGCTATTTAGCTCAGCTGTTGCATAGTTCTCAGAGCGAATTGCTTTTTCTAAACCTTCTTTTCCACCTGTTTTAAAGGCCATTGTTTTAGAAAATGTTTCAAGCGCATCTGTTAATTCTTCAAAGGATTTACAAACAAATAGTTGTGGTTGCATTTTTGTTACGTCATAAGTTGTCCCTGTACATGCTTCGATAGAAAATGGAACCTTTTCTACAGCGTCTGTTAAGCAATGTTTGCTTTCGCCAACAGAAGAAAGGAGACCAGCACCATATATCTTTGGATCATCTATATTTCCGATCAATCCATATTCTACTGTCCACCAGAAAAGACGTGAAATTTGTTCAGCTTCCGATAAACCAGAAACTAAGTTTTGTTTTTCAATTACAGCATTTTCAGCAGCCTTAACTTCATCAGGAGTAGAAGTAGGGCTTTCTTTTACTATCGTTAATGTACGAACAGCTTCAAATGCATCATGTTCTTCTTTTGTAGAGAAAGCTTTTGCACCAATTTGCCCAAAACGTTTCACATATTTTGCATATGTAGGATCAAGTAAAATCGGTGCGTGTCCTGCGGCTTCGTGTACGATATCTGGAGCTGGTGTGTACTCGATATTTTCTACTTTCCGGATATCTGTTGCAATCGGTAGTAATCCGTGTCCTTGAAAATCGAAGAATGCTACGCCAGGAATAAGTCCGTCAATCGTTACAGCGCCCCAGCCACTTGGTGCCAAACACTCATTCATGTCTTCTACTTTTGGAATTGCATCTATATTAATACCAGATGATTGTAGTCCGTTCACATAGGCTGGATGAGCAACATCTTTTAAGAAGCTATGATTTTGTCTCATAATATAACGCCACACAGCGTGATTCACCGGTGTGTATTGATCATAATGTTGTGTGGATACGAATGGTTTTAAATGCGATGGAATTTCTGTTTTCTTTGTCATTTAGACATCCTCCTTTTTTTCAATAAAATTGAATATCGATTTCGTATAGCTTGTATCACCTCCTTTCATTTTTGTAAGCGCTTATAAAATTTTATCATAAGATTCGGAATTATTTAACATCTGTTTCTGTGAGAAATAGAAAAAGCCCCTATCGGAAAATCCGATAGGGGCGAAAGAATCGCGGTACCACCCTATTTGTAAGTGAAAATATACTTACATCTCAATTAATGATAACGGAAAAATTCCGTCTTTTCCTTCATGCATAAAAGCACTACGAAAAAGAAGCTCCAGAATTGTAATTCATACTTATATATGTGCTAATTTCCACCGACCATTAGCTCTCTGTAACAGGGATATAAGATACTACTGCGATTCTTTCAACGCGTATATATGAAATTGTGTAAGAGGATGGATGCAAAAAAGTCCCTATCGGAAAATCCGATAGGGACGATAAAAATCGCGGTACCACCCTATTTGTAAACAACTAATTGTTTACCACTCACTTTACGATAACGGAAAGATCCGTCTTTCTCTTCATGCATAAAAAGCATTACGGGAAAGAAGCTCCAGAATTGTAATTCACGCTTGTATATGTACTGATTCGCACCAACCATCAGTTCTCTGAGACAGTGATATAAGTCGCTACTAGTATTCCTTCAAAGCCGATATATAATTTGTTCAACTAAACTATGTTTTGTATTATAAAACTATATTTAAAAAATTGTCAACAAAAATTTTTTATCCCGTGTTAATGAGCAGTAAGATTCCTACCTCAAAATTCAGTGGAAGTAAAGAAGTGAGATGGGAGCCTAACTGCTCGTGAACCCCCGATTGGTGAAGGCTAATAATTAGTGGGGATGAACGAAATCTCCACTGATTAAAGTTTCACTTTATTTCACTTCTAAATTAACAGTTAAATTAGAGGTATTGCCAGCTGCATCAGTTGCTACAATGTGAATAGTATTTTTTCCTTCTTGTAATTGAGTGCGATCGAAATAAATGTCATAGCTTTTCTCCCAAGGGTTCAGGAATGCCTGTTCCCATACACCATTTCCGTTAATTTCATATTGCATTCTCACTGGAATACCAGGTGCTATCCAACCAGATTCTGACATCCAATCTAGTAGAATATCATCAACTTTTCCTCTAATTACGAGATTTTCTTGGTCAATCTCGTGTGTTAACTTAGGTGCAGTTCGATCAAGAAATACAGCAGCTGTTTGCTTTGTTTCTCCGCCAGAATTTGAAGCAACTGCTTCAATTTGATATAGCCCGTCAGCTAAAGGAGTGCCATCTGCTTTTGTACCATTCCATTTGAAAGGTTTATACCCAGGAGTTGCATTTTTAGCTTGATGGATAATCCCTTGATAAGTTACACGTTCTTTCGTAACTAAATTTGCATGCAATGTGACATCATCCACAGGTGCAACTAAATAGTAGTTGATGAGATTATCATCTAGTACGTGGTCGCTATTTGGGCTAAAAGTAGAATTAATAATTTCAAGTCCATCGATACGTTTATAATCTTTAGGATCGATACTAAATGTGAATGGAATTCGAATTTCTTCTTTCGCCCCGTGTTCTTTTACATATACATTTCCAGTATACACACCTTGTGGTAGTGAGCTATCTACAGTGATAGTAAATGGTTTTTCGGTACTACTATTCGGTTGTATGCTAATCGATGAAGGGACAGAAGTTTTTACTTTTGTTTTTGTGTTTGCATCTAATAATTCCACCCGAGTTGAAAAACTTTTCTTTTTACTAGAAAGGTTTTGTAATGTAACATTTTGTGTTAGTTTTACTTTTCCGCTATTGGGCTTAATAAGACCAAAGCTGACATTGTTAGGTTTTACTAATATATTTGTTTGAGCTGCTTTCGGAATGTTAATTAAACCAGATCCTTGTGCCATAACAGGGTATGTATTTTCATTGACATCATGTAATGTTTTTGCATTGTTAGCAAGTGCCGCTTTCAATTGTTCTGTCGTCCAATCAGGATGCATTTGACGCAAGAGGGCAACCGCTCCAGCTACTTGCGGAGCAGCCATACTTGTTCCGTTATGCGATTCATATCCGCCTCGCGGTACTGTACTAGTAATTTGTACTCCAGGTGCAACAACATCAGGCTTTATTAGCCAACTTCCTTGTGATGGTCCTCTTGAACTAAAGTTACCGATAAGTTCTGTGTGCTTTGGTTGTCCAATTTTTATATTTTTCTTTCGTTTTGTAATTAAAGTTTTTAATTCTTCCCCATTTGTATTTGATAATTGCATTACTGGGACAGCTAGATGTTCACGTGAAAAATATTCCGGCATCATATTAATTTCTTTTTCGCTAGAGATTAATAACACACCAAGTGCACCAGCTTGCTTCGCTTGTTCTGCTTTTACTAATGTACTAGAAGTACCTTGTAAAATAAGTGCGAATTTCCCTTTCACATCTTGTTTTGCATAATCACTTGGATTGCCATAACCAACATATACAAGAGGAGAATCATTTCCTATTGGAAAATCGGATTTTGATAATGGTAACCCTTGATATGTTTTGCTGGAACCAGTTACTTGGAATGTTGGAAACGGGATAGAAACCGTAGATGCTCCAACAGAAATGACACTACTTGCGTTACCGGGAGCATCAACAGACCAAGGTTTTGGTCCGTCATTTCCATTTGAAACGACAGCAGTAACACCAAGTTTCGCTGCTCGTTCTAACGTTAATGTTACAGGCTGATCAGGTACATTTAAATCCTGCCCAAGGGAGAGGTTTAACACATCCGCACCATCTTGAATTGCTCGCTCAATTCCTTGGATAATATCATCTGTTGTACCAGTTCCACCGTCATTCATTACACGATAGGCTAGAATAGAAGCGTTTGGAGCAACGCCTTTAATTTTTCCATTACCTGCAATAATTCCAGCTACATGAGTACCATGTACGTTACCATCCATTGGATCGTTATCTTCATCAACCGTGTCATATCCACCGATATAATTTGCCTTTAAGTCAGGGTGTGTATAGTCTACGCCAGAATCGATAATGGCTACTTTCATGCCTTTTCCATCAAGCGGTTTGCCAGATGGATCTTTTAAATTCCACGCTTCAGGTGCACCAATTGTCAGTCCACCGGTATTTGGTGCTTCTTCGTTAGTAGCACTTTTTGATGTTTCATGCAATTTATATGTTAAGTTCGGATAGACTGCTTTTACTTCAGGTAAAGAGGCAAGAGAGGTAATTTGATCTCCAGGAACTGAAATAGAGAATCCAGAAAATAACGTATTATACACTTCTTTAATTTTTGCACCAGGTGCTTTTTCTTTTATTTTCTTAGTCGTATCTTCTTGTGCTTTTTTTAGCTCAGCATGATAAGACTGCGCATTACTATTTTGTAAATCTGGAGCATGCTGAATATTAGTTTGAGCAGCGAGAGGTGCATGTTGTAATTCTACAATTACTGATATTTCTTTTGTTGTTTTCGTTTCAACATTTTGAGCGATTTTATGTTCTCCCCACTGTTCAATCGTTGTTTTTAATTGTGGACTAAATTGCTTCTCCTTTTGTAGTGATTCAGCATGAGCGCTTAAAGCTCCAAAACTAGAAAAGACAAGCGCCATGCTTAATAGTGTAGATGTAGTTTTTTTCATTGATACTCCCCCTAATAAAAGTGCTAATATTCAGAAATAAAATCTTACATTTAATTTGGAAATTATAAATATAAATGTTAGCTAAACTATACTTTCGACATAATTCATACCAATCCTCTATGGATTGGAAATTTCTTGGGAAATTTTTTCTGATTATGTCGAATCGATATTTTTCACATATTGTAGGGAGAAAGTGAGGAATGCTATGAGGGAAATGGAGTGATGGTATGAAAAGGCTAATGGTAAGTGGTAGTGTAGTGTTGTTTATGTTTTTAAGTTCTATCACTATTACTAGTGCAGAAAATAATAGTGTGAAAGTTGCTTTTATTCGTCATCATAACCTTTGGATTAAAGTTGATGGGAAAGAAATACAGATTACAAAAGGAGAGTACATAACAGGGCCGAAGTGGTCATATGACGGGGAGTGGCTAGCATATGTAAAAGGGAAGAAACAAAGTATTCTTGAGTTATATCGGCTGAAAGATGGAAAAAAAGTTACGCCGTTTCACTCAGAAGCATCGAATTATCAATGGTCACCAACAGAAAATATAATTGCATTTATATTTACAGGTACATTAAATACATTTGATGTAGAAAAAAAGAATGCAGATTTTGAAAATGTATCGGCTGGTGTAGGGGATTATGCATGGTACCCCGATGGAAAGAACTTTCTTGTATCCTCTGAAGCGAACTTACTTCCAACAGGATGGACAGGGGCTCAGCTATATGAAGTGCAAAAAGATGCACATATGAATCCTCACAAAATGAAGCATTTGTATGCATTGCCAAATGAACATGATGATTTCCTAGCGCTAGTAGCAAGTGGCTTTAAGTGGTCACCAGATCAAAAGTGGATTTCATTTTTAGCAGTACCGACAGCTTCATGGTCAGCTGATAGTAATACGCTTTGCTTAGTTCGTGCAGATGGAAGTCGGTTTGAAAAAGTAGATCAAATGTTATTAAACGAACAATGGTTTCAATGGGCACCATCAAAAAATATATTAGCTTATATTGAAGGGAGCGGAAGAGTTGCATTAGAAAATAAACATTTAAAAGTAAAGGAATTGCCAGCACTTCAGCAGAACATATTTACGCCGAAAGGATATGTTGATTGGGATTTTGTATGGAAGAACGATAGAGTAATTATCGTTTCACGAGCAAAAGAGGCAGGAATAGAAACTCCACCAGAAAAAAGGCCACTACCATCTTTATATGAGGTCGATAGTACAAGTAATGCACAGCATCAAATCACAAAGAAAACGAACAAGCAAGGGGATTACCACCCGATCTTCATGAAGAAGAGTAATCAATTAATTTGGATACGTTCAGACCGTAAGAAAGCGGATGTATGGCTTGCTCATAAAGATGGGAAACAGGAAAAGAAGTGGATTGAAAATATAGATGTACCAGCGTGGTATTATGAGAAATGGAATTGGGGAAATGTTATCTCGGTGAAATAACAATAAAAAAACTGCCTAAAAAATCATTTTAGGCAGTTTTTTATTGTTATTTATGTGTTTTATTTGGCTTTTTTTTCGCTGGGTTTCCGTTCCCTTGGCGCTTTCTATTTTGTTCATCTTTTGCTTGTTTTTCATGTAGTGTATCTAAAAATTCATTCGAGTTACTCATGTTTATATCTCTCCTTTCATTTTGTCATGATTACTATAACCATTTAGGAGGATAATCATGAGTTAGAAATTAGGCACTTAATTTTCTTCGATAATGTAAGTAAAATATTCCATACATAACAAATAGCATGAGTAAAACTTGTATCTCTACATTTTCTTTTAAAAAAGCTGCGATAGGGTCTGGTAAGTACGGTGATTTATCGTTTGTGCTTAAACCTAACCATTTATTTAAGAGGCTAATGGTACAAAACATAAAAACACCGGACCAGCTTGCCGTAATTGCTTTTTGTTTAATTTTTGTTTCACGTTCATCATCTGCAATCCAAGGATTAGCAGTTTTATCACTACTAAAGAAGCCGTTTATATATCCCCATACAATCATTCCAATAAAGACAATTATCCATTTCATATATGTAATTCTCCTTTCAGTGTAAAAAGTGTTTTACATATTGGTTTTCATACAGCAGGAATAAAGAATGCAATAGGGAAGAAATATGTGTGAGGATTTTATAGTAAGAGGAGGCTGAATATGAAACTTGTTTTTGTTCGGCATGGTGAAGGTGAACATACAACGGATTTACCGGAAAGTTTGCAAGTGTTGGATCCACCATTGACGAGAGTAGGAAGGGCTCAAGCTAAATTACTTCAACGTGATGTATCATTACAAGAAACGGATATATTAATTGTTAGCCCTACACTTCGAACTTTGCAAACAGCGACAATATGGAGTGCGAAATGTAGTTGTCAAAAAATCGTTCATCCATATGTATCTCCGTGTATTTTTCCTTATCGAGAAGGCGCGAAAACATTACCATGCGATCGCATAGTAGATCAGGATATGATAAAAAAGTTATTTCCACATTTTTCGATAGAGAAAAGCTCAAATAATCAGTTATGGAAGGAAGGTATAAACAATATTTCAGAGAATAGTTTTCAGCAAATAGTAGATGAATTTCTTCTTTGGTCTTATGGACTGGGTGCTGAAAGAATTTGCATTGTATCTCATGATGGAACAATTACAGCATATAGACAATATTTACAGAAAGTCGTTTTAACTAGATCAGATTTTTTGAAAGAAACAGGTATATATGAAATGGCTTTATCCCATAAAAGTCTGATTGATAAGGGCTGATTATAGAATGGGGGTTGTATGTTGAATATTGCATTAGTAATTGGTTTTAATTCGGATTTAGAGGCGCAATCAATCCGAGCATCTCTTGAATATTTTGGTGCAAGGGTTGTGACATATTGGATTGGTAGACCGAAAGATTTTGTGGAAGTTCTTTCTGGAAAGAACTTATTTAACAATATTAATTATATTATTTTTTGCTTTCATGGTGAAGAAGGGAAGTTTGTCATGGAAGAGTTAGGCGAAGAAGTATATGAACAAGATGAACCGAGAGGGTATTTTGGTGCAGCAGAAATTTATAAATATGCAAAATTGCATAATACACATATTGTAAATAGCGGGTGCACGTTAGGGGAGCAAAATCTAGCAAAATCTTTTTTACATAGTGGTGCGAAATCATATATTGGATCGATTAATTATGTAGATGGAAATGCAGCACTTATGTTTACTATACGCTTATTTTATGGGGTTATTAACCATGGGAAAACGTTAGAAGAAGCGTTTCAAGAATCGAGTTTAATTGATGAGGAGACACATACATTTCGATTCTATAATTAGTGTGAAACACGTTTATTCTATATTCGAATAAACGTGTTTCACATTTAACTCACAATTTTTTTACATTTTTTTCAATGAAAATGATTATCACCTGTGGTATGATATGTTCAAGTTTTTACAGGTAATAAAAGTTACTATATAAACGTTAGTTTTTAATGTTTCATACATATGTCATGAATTATTCATAATTAACGTTTGAAAAATAAGTAACTAATGTTATTATATTAACTGTAACTAACTTAATTACAACTTTAGGAGGAAGATATGGTTATTCAATTTTTAAGAGAAAACAAAGCAGTTTCTTTTGCATTAGCAGTAATTCGAGTATATCTTGGTTACACATGGTTAATGGCTGGAATCGGTAAACTACAAGGAAAAGGATTCGATGCAACAGGTTATTTGCAAGGCGCAATTGAAAAATCTAAAGGCGCACAACCGGCTGTTCAATCTTGGTGGGCATCATTCTTACAAGAGTTTGCAATTCCAAATGTAGATTTGTTTAATACGCTTGTAACATGGGGAGAAATTTTAGTCGGAATTGGTTTAATTGTAGGCTGTTTAACAAAAACAGCGGTCTTTTTTGGTCTTGTAATGAACTTTTCCTATATGTTTAGTGGGTCAATTGGTGTGAATCCTGAGATGGTTATCTTATCTATGTTTGTTCTTGTTGCCGGTATGAACGCTGGGAAATTTGGAATGGATGGCTTCGTTATCCCGAAAGTATTAGGATCAAAAACTCAAAAACGCCAAAAGCAAGCTGCTTAATATATGAAAATGGGTATCTCACAATGAGATACCCGTTTATGTTATTTTTCAATTTTGATCGGATTGTTCTTAAAGAAGTCTTGTACATACCCGACAAATTCTTGTGGTTCTTGGCGAAATGGTGCATGATAACCTTTTTCAATAATATGTAAAGTGCTATTTTTTAAGAATTGATGATACGTTTCTCCTTCTTTCCAAGAAACGCTACTATCATTTCTGCCCCATATAATTAAAGTTGGCTGTTTCATTTCATTCGCATTAATTTTAAGACGTCTAGGCCATAGTTTCATTTTGTTATAATGTTCTTCATCATTACGTTTGAATTTCACTTTGCTCTCATCATAATCTGTAATAGAAGAAACGGCATTTAAATCAGTCGACAATTGTGGTTTTGGTGAGCCTTGTTTATTAACGAATGTATGAGGGCCACCTGTAGCATCAGTTAAAATAAGGTGAGTAACTGCTTCAGGATATAAATATGTTAAATTTAGAGAAATTTCTCCCCCCATGGAATGCCCCAGTATTGCGAATGAATCATATCCTAGTTTTTTCATTAATTTATAATACAAATTTGCATGAGTTGGAAAAGAATAATAAAAATCCATTGGCTTAGATGAGCGCCCGAATCCCAAAGCATCTACAGAAATAATTGTATGATCTTTTGCTAAATCGGAGTAGATCTTTTGAAAACCATCTGATGACCCTCCAAAGCCATGAATCATAAGTAAAGGTGGTTTTTCATTACCAATCTTTTTAAAGTAAATGGTTTGACCATCTATTTCTACCATTTTTTCCTCGGTAGCTAGTTTCGCTGTAATTGTATTTTTAACTTGCTTTACTTGTTCTACTGGCTTTTCTGCTGCACTACATCCTACTAATAGTGTAAGAGTAAGACAACCTACCATAAAATAGCTAAATCGCTTCAATTAGGTGTCTCCTTTCTAACATAACGCTGTATCTATCATAGCAAATAGCATATTACGATTTCCAGGAAGTTGGCTACCATTTTTTATCATAAGAGGTGAAAGGAGCGTTTCTTGGAAATTTTCTGTTTGAAGAAATTGACGAAATGTAAATTGTGAGTGTGGGACATCAATTCGTACTATACCATTCCAACATTCACATATCTTTTTTAATAATTGAATAGAATCTTCTTCTTGCTTGGCGATAAGTGGATTGATACATAATATATTGCCCTTTCGTATGCATAATGAAAAAGCTTCTATACAGTTATTTCTTTCAATTTTAAAAGAGTGTACGGCCCTTGGTAATAGCAAAGAGTAAAGTAGAGAACGATTCATACCAGTTGCAATTTGATCGAGAGAAGTAAGAGATATAAGGTCTTCTTCTTGTACTTGTTGTAAGTGAGAAGGGTACGTCTTAATAGTTTGCTTTTCAAAACGATGAATCGTTGTTGCTGTTTGAAATCCGCATGATGTGTATAGAGGTTCGCCAGCTTTTGTCGCAATAAGTGCAATGGGTTGTTTTGGATGAATTTGTTCCAAGCAATGATTTAGCAACATGCGCCCGATTCCGCGTCCTTGAAAATTAGGGTGAACGATTAACATACCAATGGAAGTGAAGTTACTTGTAAAGGGAAATACTCCTCCAGTCGCAATGAGTTTGTTTTCATGAATGTAACCTACAAGTGTGCCGATAGAAAGATACATTTCGAATTGTTTTTTCATAAAAATTTCATCGTGTAACCATCCAACAGATTTGCAAAGATTAAGTAATTCAAAAATAAAAGATTCATTTAGCTTTACTATTTTCATAAAGGCTCACCGCATTTCTATTTATTTTCATAAACATAGAGTCAAAATGTAAAAAAAGAGATTTACGTTAAATGAAATCCAACTTGTTTATATTTAAATTGTAAAGGGCAGGATAGTTGATACGAAAAGACAAAGTTATACAAATTATAACTGATATTTACATAAGTTAACAAAAAATTTACATACAGCTAATTTTCTCTTAATAGTCTTCCATTAAATTTGATAGTGGGAAATGAATAACCTAATTAGGGGGACAAGACAGTGAAAAAGTTTGTGAAAAAAGCATGGCCATTTGCAGTTGTGGCATCATTAGCAGTTACTTCGGTAGCAACATGGAATTTTACTCGTTCTAGTGAGGTTAATGCAGATGAGAACGGAAGCAATGCAAAGATTAAAAATGTTATCGTATTAATTGGGGATGGTATGGGCCCTTCATATATGACGGCTCACCGGTATATGAAAGATAATCCAAAAACTTTTGAAATGGAATCTACAGAATTTGATAAGCATCTTGTAGGAACACAAAAAACATACCCAGAAGATGAACATGAAAATATTACAGACTCTGCATCAGCAGCAACAGCTATGTCAGCAGGGATTAAAACATATAATGCTGCAATTGCAGTTGATAATGATAAAGCGGAAGTGAAAACGGTTCTTGAGCAAGCGAAAGAAAAAGGGAAATCAACGGGACTTGTTGCAACTTCTGAAATTACACATGCAACACCAGCTGCTTTCGGTGCGCATGACATTAGCCGTAAAAATATGGACGCAATTGCAAATGATTATTTTGATGAGAAAATTAAAGGGAAGCATAAAGTAGATGTTATGCTTGGCGGCGGCGTAAAGAACTTTGTTAGAAAAGATCGTAATCTTACAGAAGAGTTTAAGAAATCTGGTTATAGCTATGTAACGGATCGAGATCAATTGTTAAATGATAAAAATGATCAAATTCTTGGTTTATTTGCACCAGGTGGATTAGATAAAATGATTGACCGTAATGATAAAACACCTTCATTAGAAGAAATGACTAATGCAGCAATTGAGCGTTTGAACAAAAATAAAAATGGTTTCTTCTTAATGGTGGAAGGAAGTCAAATCGACTGGGCTGGACATGATAATGATATCGTTGGTGCAATGAGTGAAATGGAAGACTTCGAAAAAGCTTTCAAAGCAGCGATTGAGTTTGCGAAAAAAGATAAAAATACGTTAGTTGTTGCAACGGCAGACCACGCTACAGGTGGATTATCTTTAGGTGCCAATGGCGAGTATAACTTTAAAGTAGATCCAATTAAAGCTGCAAAACGCACACCAGACTTTATGGCAAATGAGATTGCAAAAGGTGCAAATGTAGAAGAAACATTAAAAAAATATATTGATTTACAATTAACTCCAGAAGAAATTCAAGCTGTAAATGATATAGCTCCGTCAAAAGATGTAACAAAGATTGATAATGCAATTGAAGATATTTTCAATAAACGCTCGGTTACAGGCTGGACAACAGGCGGGCATACAGGGGAAGATGTAAACGTGTATGCATTTGGTCCTGGTAAATACTTATTCTCTGGCGTTCAAGAGAATACAAATATAGCGAAACGTGTCTTTGATATTGTTGGCGGCGGCGATCCGAATAAAGGAAGACGATAATTAAGAGCGAAAGTGAGGCGAACTGCCTCACTTTTCTTTTTAGGAGTTGGGAATATGAAAAAATTATTTAGGGAATTAAGATTCCTTCTAGTATTTGTAGTATTACTAGTTGGATGTCAACAAGAAGAGAATAACGTAGAACAAAAATCTATTATTAAAAAAACTGAGGAAAAGGTACAAATAACAAAAGAAGAAGAGAGATCTATTCAAGATGTTATGAATACATTTGTGCGAACGACGAATGAAAAAAATCTTGCAGAACATATGGAGTTATTTTCAAAGAAGATGCCTAGTGCTGAAGACTTAAAAACACAAAAAGAAGCCGCATTTCAAAAGGGAAATAAGAAAATTGAATTGGAACATATAGATATGAAAGCTAGTAAAGTAGGGTATGTTATTGTTGAAACGAAAGAAAAGGAAGTAGATGACAGTATCACTCTTCAAAAGAAAGTACAGTATGCTCTTGGAAAAGAAGATGGTAAATGGAAGATTGAAGAGGTTCGAACAATAGAGAAAAAATAACGTGAAACTTTCATAAGTGTGGGGGTCGTACTTCCCAAACTGGTAGAAAAAAGGTTCTCATTGGCGAGAACCTTCTTTTATAGTGGTAGCATAATTTGATTTGAGCATGCCTCAATATCATCAATATCTTGACGAATTGTGGCCATTTTATTATCAAGATCTTCAGCTTTCATTGCTGCATCATGTAGTTCATCTTTTAAATACTCCGGTATTTTCCCTTCATATTTATAATAAAGTTTGTGTTCTAAACTTGCCCAAAAGTCCATTGCCAGTGTACGTAACTGAATTTCTGCAAATACATCTTTTGTACCAGAATTTAGTGATAAAGGGTATTTAATAATCATGTGTAAACTTTTATATCCGTTTCGTTTTGGGTTAGCGATATAATCTTTTACTTCAATGACTTCCATATCTTCGCGTTTTTGAATGACTTCTTTCAAATGATAAATATCTTCTACGAAGCAACATGTAATACGAATACCAATAATATCTTGTAAATGTGTTTGAGCGTTTTCAACTGTTGGTAATAAGCTTTTGCGTTCTAGCTTTTTAATAATACTTTCAGGTTGTTTTAGTCTTGTTTTTATATGTTCAAACGGGTTGTAATCCTCTAGAAATTGAGCTTCCCGGTTCATAATTTCAAATTTAGTTTTTAACTCTTCTAAAGCAAATGTATATGGTAATACAAAAGCTTTCCAGTAGTTAACTGTTGATTGATTATATTCCATTTATATACACACCTTTTCCTATTTACAAGTGAGGTCGTTATTATACTAAATACCAAATCATATAAGCACAAGCAGCAAATGATGAAATCATAAAGCGATATTTAGTTTTCATACTTTCAACTCCTTTCGAGTAAGATTCTATATAAATAAACGTGATTGTTAATAAGTTCACTATGTACAATTTCTATAGTAATGGATTCGTGTGAATTTCGTATGAACTAATTGTTTCAGCTTTTTGTCTTTTTTGCTGTTAATCATAATTATTATTCGGATTTAAAGTGTTTTTATTTGATTTATCTATTCGTATAAATTAATGTATATTTAAATTTACAGTTATCGAGGAGGATATATGGTGAACTTTGAAGAATTAGCAATTGCTAGACGTTCTGCAATGAAATTTATACAAGGTATAGAAATCCCTGATGAGGATTTTAAAAAAATATTTGAGTTAACTAAGCTTTCTCCATCTTGCTATAATTTGCAGCACACACATTATGTTGTAATTCGTGATCAAGAGCGAAAAGAAAGATTAAAAGAATTAGCATTCGGTCAATATAAAGTATCGAGTGCATCAGCGGTAGTGCTCGTTTGTGGTGATAAGAGAGCATACCAAAATGTCGAAAATATTTACTTCGGTATGAAAGTTTTAAAAATGATTGATGAATGCGAATATGAAGATACAATTAGGCAAACGAAAGGTTTATATGAAGGAAAAGGAGAGCGTTTCATGGAGGATGAAGCGATTAGAAATGCTTCATTAAGCGCGATGACTTTTATGTACGCAGCTAAATATTATGGCTATGATACATGTCCAATGATTGGTTTCGATGAAAAAGCAGTACAAAGTGAATTAAATATGCCAGAGCATGTAATACCTGTTTTAATGATTACGATAGGGAAAAGTGATACGACTAAAGTTCGTCCAAGAGGATATCGAAAGCCAATTAGTGAGTTTGTTACATACGAATCGTTTTAATAAAATTTATTTAACTATAAAAACAAGGGGATTTTAAATGGAATCTTCTTGTTTTTGCAATTGACAAATAGAATGAAGTTTTATAATATATAAATCGTAATCATTACGTTTTAGTTTGCGATCTTTGAAAGAAAGGAGAATTACCTATGCGTGTAAATATTACATTAGCTTGTACGGAGTGCGGTGATCGTAATTATATTTCTAAAAAAAATAAACGAAACAATCCAGAACGTATCGAACTAAAAAAATATTGTCCACGATTAAAGCGAGTAACGTTACACCGTGAGACGAAGTAGAAGACTAGAGATATCTCTAGTCTTCTTTTGTTAATAAGTTTTGGTTTTCTTTGTTATAATTACCTTAAATTGTAACGAGGGAGAGGGCATGGTGAATCAAAAAGATAAAGAAAGAAAAGAGCACGTAGCTCATCTTATTGAAATTCCAGATGAATATAGGCTTGTTGTAGATGATCAAGAAGGGGTTGATGACCCGTATCATCTATTATGGTGGGGACATAAAGATGATGAGGAGAAACAGATACAAATTACATTAAATAGACATACTGGTAATTTAATTGAATTTAGGATAGATGATGGAAATTCTTTTTCGAGTGATAAGGGAGCGATAGAGGAGAATAAAGCAAGAGAGGTTGCAAATGCATTCTTAAAAAAATATACAAAAGAAGGATATGAATTCTATACATATGTAACGGTTAAGGACGACAGGCGCGGTTGGAAAGAAGTAAATTATATGCAAGAAGTGAATAGCCATCCATTGCCGAATACTGGGTGTGTTGTGCAAGTGCACCCTTCAGGTAATGTTGTGCATTTTCATTACAATGGACAAAAAGCCATAGAGAAAAAGCCGTTATGGCCAAGTGAAATTGTTGGGGAGAATATCGTTTTAGAAAATTTGAAAGCTAGACAAGATATGAGACTTGTATTTGTAGATTTAACATACTCTTCATGTGAGTATGAAAACGGGGAAGAAGTAAAAGGGTACCATCTTGTATATGAACCAGAGCCTAGTCATGCGTTTATTGATGCAAGTACAGGTAAAGATTTATATGGGCCAGAACACTATAAATTACCTTCTACAGTACTTGTTGATAAACCGCTAAAGAGTAGTCAAAAAAAAGATGTGTTTGAGTTATTTGATTGGGACAAGGGGAAGTTTGTCAAAATAGATGAAAAAGTAGATGAGGATGAAGTCCGGATAAAATTTGTATTAAAAGAAGAATTACAAAAAGAAATAGAAGAGAAGGATTCATATTCAATGGATGAGTTTTATAAAAAACATTTTCCAATGTTGAAACATGATGAATTCGTTGTAATTACTCTAGATAAAGAAACAAATCAATTGCTTTCTTTTTTTATGTGGAAGGATGAGAAAAAAAGGAAAACAATCTTATCAAGAGAGCAATGTTTAAGCAAGGCACTTCAATTTTTAGAGCATATTATCCCAGATGCGACAAAGTATGTTCAACTTTGGGATAATTATGAGGAGGAAGAGGGGATAGAGAGGTTTTCCTTTTCAATCTATGTAAATGACATTCATGTAGAGCGGAAATATATTATGATCAACATCAATGCAGAAAATGGTGCTGTGATGCACTACTCTGGAGAGTGTGGCAACTTTATAAAAGAATTACTTACATATGAAACAACACCAAAAGTAACAAAAGAAAAAGCGTTAGAAATATACAGAGAGGCTATCCGAGTTAAATTAGAATGGTTTGTAGATCATGATGCAGAGGAAACGAAATACAAACTACTGTACAAACAAACGACAGATGAAAAACATAAAGAACCTTTTGATTGTAGTCGGGAAATTCGTTATATTGATGCTCAAACTGGGAGAAAGATTTGGAGTAAGTAAAATAAAAAGAGTTATTTTTCAAAGAATATAAAAATAACTCTTTTTATTTTTATAATTTGCCTGTTCGTTTTTCAAAAGTAAATGTGATAGGAAGATCGGAATGAGAACTATCATTTTTAAATGTTACTTTCCATTCTTTAGTATGGGCTTTAATTTCAAAATTAAGAAGATTCATTGCTCTACGTTTATCTATTTCTAAAAACATATTATGAATTTCCGGTTCTTGCTGTAAATTAAGAGCCTTTAGTGTGACTGTAAATGTGAAAAAATTCTGCCCTTCATATACTATCCTTGCTATTTTTGTTTTTGGTGTATTTAACACTACATAAAAACGGTCTGATTGAGTTAATTGTACAGAGTCATCGGTAATTTCATTCTCGCTATTATAAAGTTCAACTAAGAAAGATGTACTACGGGAAGAATCTGTTTTGCTTGTAATATGTAATTCAGTAGGAATCATGGGTATTTCATAAAACTCATTTTTTATTATAGTATTGTAGTCTTCTGAAAATTTACGAACTTCTTTTGGAAAAGAGTCTTCTTCTTGTGTATTTAAAAAGGTTTTATGTTGCTTTGGAAATTTTTTATTAAACTTTAATGTTTCTTTAAAGTAATAATTGGATCCAGTCAAAAATAAACAACTACAAATTAATAAAAAAATTCGATACGGATTTTGAAAGTGAAAGAAAAATAGTATACATGTAATAATTCCAATTACATAGAGAATAAAGATAAGTAGTTCTAGTTTTGAGTGAAAGGAAAAACCATAGTTATGAAAAAATTTCATTCCAGTTATAATTTGAGCTCCAAAAAATAAAGAAATTCCAAATTGAAAAAATAATAAATCAGGCCCTCTTTTAATAACAAAAGTAATGAACGAAATGAAAAGTAAAAATCCCCCTAAATAAATTGTTACATTTAATAATCGATCTAATGTAATCATGAATAGTGTCCCCTTTAATAGCATATTCATATATAAATAACAATTTCTTTTAATTATAATATAACAATAAAATATTTTAAATGTTAGAAGTGTTGAGTTTTATAAATAAACTGTACAGACACAAACAACCTCACGCCTACATACACATAATAAAGACCACTATTTTGGCGGAGGTGAAAGGTTTGAGTCTATTCGCCGCAATTGGATATATGGTTCGAGAAGTGTTTGTCTTTGTTTCTTATGTAAAGAATAATGCGTTCCCGCAGCCGTTATCATCAGATGATGAGAGAAAGTACTTAGAGTTAATGGAGCAAGGTGATGCTCAAGCGAGAAATCTTTTGATTGAACATAATTTACGGCTTGTAGCTCATATCGTTAAAAAATTTGAGAACACAGGAGAAGATGCAGAAGATTTAATTTCAATTGGTACGATCGGGCTCATTAAAGCGATCGAGAGCTATTCTGCAGGAAAGGGAACAAAGCTTGCGACGTATGCAGCACGCTGTATTGAAAATGAAATTTTGATGCATTTACGTGTACTAAAGAAAACGAAAAAAGATGTTTCACTTCATGATCCGATTGGGCAAGATAAAGAGGGCAATGAAATATCGCTTATTGATATATTAAAATCAGAGTCTGAAGATGTAATTGATATGATTCAGCTTAGTATGGAGTTAGAAAAAATTAAAGAGTATATCGATATTTTAGACGAAAGAGAAAAAGAAGTGATTGTGAAACGTTTTGGACTTGGGCTAGATAAGGAGAAAACACAGCGGGAAATCGCTAAGGCGCTTGGTATTTCTAGAAGCTACGTATCAAGGATTGAAAAGCGTGCTTTAATGAAGATGTTCCACGAGTTTGTAAGGGCAGAGAAAGAGAAAAAAGCGAAAGAGTAAAGTGTATTAGAAGCAGCCATATTTTAAAAGGGGCTGCTTTTCTTATTGTAAATAAGAAAAGAAAACGCGTTATGCTAAGAAGAAATACATGTTCACTGTTGAAAATGACGGATTCTATCTGTAATATTAGAAGGTGCTAAATAATTTAAGAATAATACCATACTTAGTTTTCTGTATGTATAATAAGGCTGCTTTATATGATATGTGGGAATAAGAACCAATTTTACATATGATATAGAAAGAAAAGAAGGGAAAACTAAAGTTATAGACTGATTAGGGGGTTTCGCAATTTGCGACGTACATTATATCGACTTATGATAGAACTTACAAATGGTCGCTTTACTTCTTATATATTACGTAAATTTGCACAATCTCGTTTGAGCTCTATCATTATTCCATCGTATGCGAAAGTTTTTCAAATTAATCAAGATGAGATGGAAAAGGGCTTGAAGGAATATAGAACATTGCATGAATTATTTACGCGTAAGCTAAAAGAAGGAAAGCGTAGTATTGATACAGATGCATCGAGTATCGTTAGTCCTGTTGATGGTGTTTTTGCAGATCATGGTCCTATTGAGGATACAAAAACATTTGATATTAAAGGAAAGCGCTATTCAATTGTGGATATGCTAGGTAATGAAGAACGTGCAACGCGATATGCAGGCGGTACATATATGGTAATTTATTTGAGTCCAAGTCACTATCATCGCATTCATAGTCCGCTTTCTGGTTCTGTGACTGAAAGGTTTGTACTCGGTAGAAAATCATATCCGGTAAATGCAGCTGGTATGGAATACGGGAAAGAACCGCTGTCAAAAAATTATCGTTCTGTTACAGAAATAAGCAGTGATGGTGAGCATATGGCTCTTGTAAAAGTAGGTGCCATGTTTGTTAATAGTATCGAGCTTTTGCATGAGAGAGATACTGTTCAAAAAGGTGAAGAAATGGCATACTTTACATTTGGTTCAACAGTTGTGTTATTGTTTGAAAAAGATATGATAGAAGTAGTGCAGGAATTAAAGAGTGGACAAGAGCTTCGTCTTGGTGAAAAAATAGCTACTCGATTAGCTCATAAATAAAGAAAAGCTTTTATAACCGTAAGTAAGAGTTATGGGCAAAGATACTTAATGATGAAATCCCCTAGATGGGAGTACTTGTTTATTCGAGAGCCATCGTAGGATGGCTCTTTTTACAGGGCATCCAATAATTTATCCTGTAACTGTTTGATTGGTACGGGCTAATTAAACTTTCACTTTATATGTAATCAAGAAGATTTGACAAGCTTGTCCTCTAATGAGCGTCTAATGATTTCTTGTTTTATAAGTAAAATGAAGTCGGGATTTAATTTTAGTTCTTTTGCTTTATAATAAGACTCAGTGAGTAACTCAGTGGATAACTGTTCCATATGTTTTGTTTTCAAGGTGAGTCACCTCCTAATAATATAAGGATTGATTCGTTGATGCATTTAATGTACCAAAAAAATATGACAGTCACAAACGGGTGGTTATCCACATACCTAGGTGGATAAAGTGTGTATAGTTTGTTAGTAAATTCCGAATTAACTGAAAAATTAATGTGGAAAATGTGTACAATTTTATCCACAGGTTATATATCGAAAAATGTTGTCGAAAAATTTTATGAAAAATCCTCAAAGAGGTGAAAGAAATTGAAACTATTTTTACCAAATGAATATGTGAAAAATGTATATCATGTTCAACCAGAAGATTTAAAAAAACGTGGGATTAAAGGTGTTATTACTGATTTAGATAACACTTTAATTGAATGGGATCGTCCAAATGCAACCCCGCAACTTGAAAAATGGTTCTTGAAAATGAAAGAGCACGGCATCCAAGTAACGGTTGTTTCAAATAATAATGAGCAACGTGTAAAAGATTTTGCTGACCCATTAGGCATTCCATTTATTCATAGTGCACGTAAACCATTTGTTCGAGCGTTTAAGCGTGCGATACAAGAGATGCATTTACAGGCAGAGGAAGTTGTGGTAATTGGAGATCAGTTACTGACTGACGTGCTTGGTGGAAACCGAGTAGGGCTTCATACAATTTTAGTTGTACCGGTAGCACAAACGGACGGATTAGTGACGCGCTTTAATCGGAAAATTGAACGCAGAATTATGAAAAATATGAAGAAAAAAGGTTTAATTAACTGGGAGGAATAAAGTTTGACTGAAACAATTAAATGTATTGGTTGCGGTGTAGAAATTCAAACAGAAAATAAAAACGAAGTGGGGTATGCTCCTACCTCATCTTTAGAGAAAGAACAAGTTATTTGTCAACGTTGTTTTCGCTTGAAGCATTACAATGAAATTCAAGATGTATCGTTAACAGATGATGATTTCCTACGCATTTTAAATGGAATTGGAAAATCAGATGCATTAGTAGTCAAAATTGTAGATATTTTTGATTTTAATGGTAGCTGGTTACCTGGTTTACATCGTTTCGTAGGAAATAATAAAGTATTACTTGTTGGAAATAAAGCTGATTTAATTCCAAAGTCAGTAAAACATGATAAAGTAAAGCATTGGATGCGCTATAGTGCAAAGCAACTAGGATTAAAACCAGAAGATGTCTTTTTAATTAGTGCAGCGAAGGGACAAGGAATTGCTGAACTAGCAGATGCTATTGAGTATTATCGCGGCGGCAAAGATGTTTACGTTGTTGGATGTACGAATGTAGGGAAATCGACATTTATTAATCGTATGATTAAAGAATTTAGTGATGAGACTGAAAATGTAATTACAACATCTCATTTCCCAGGAACAACACTTGATTTAATTGATATTCCATTAGACGAAGAATCTTCTTTATATGATACGCCAGGTATTATTAACCACCACCAAATGGCTCATTATGTTGGAAAGCAAAGCTTAAAGCTTATTACACCAACAAAAGAAATTAAGCCGATGGTATTCCAATTAAACGAAGAACAAACGTTATTCTTTAGTGGATTGGCACGTTTTGATTATGTAAGTGGTGGTCGTCGTGCGTTTACTTGTCACTTCTCGAATCGCTTAACAATTCATCGTACAAAGCTTGAGAAAGCAGATGAATTATATAAAAATCATGCTGGGGATTTACTAAGCCCACCAACGCCAGAAGAATTAGCAAATATGCCTGAGCTAGTGAAATACGAATTTAATATTCGTGAACCTAAAACGGATGTTGTATTCTCTGGATTAGGATGGGTTACTGTGAACGAACCAGGAGCAAAAATTGTTGCACACGTACCAAAAGGAGTAAGTGTTTCACTACGTAAATCTTTAATTTAATATGGAGAGGGATTTATGAAACAATTATATGGTGTAATCGGAAATCCAATTGGACATTCATTATCACCCGTTATGCATAACAATGCATTTGAACACTTGAATATGGATGCCCATTATCATGCGTTTCTTGTTGAAGAGGAAGTGCTAGGGGAAGCAGTAAGAGGTTTAAAAGCATTAGGTATTTCAGGATTTAATGTAACAACTCCGCACAAGGTTGCTATTATGGAGTATTTGGATGAGATTGACCCATTGGCAAGGAAAATCGGTGCAGTAAATACAGTGGTTCATAAGAATGGAAGGTTAATTGGCTACAACACAGATGGGATTGGTTTTGTTCGAGCGTTGCAGTCAATTAGTCATGAACCACTTCAAGGGAAACGTATTTTGTTACTTGGTGCAGGTGGTGCTAGCCGAGCTATTTATTTTTCTCTTGCTGATGTAGGTGTAAAAGAGATTGATGTAGCCAATCGTACAGTAGATAAGGCGAAAGAACTTATTGCTGCACGTACGGCCGATGTTAATTCTGTTGCTTTGTCGTTAGAAAAAGCGACAGAAGAACAAGGGAATTATGATATTATCATTCAGACGACAACAATAGGTATGCATCCACACGTCGAACATACGCCATTACAAATTTGTTCGTTAAAAAAAGGAACGATTGTATCAGATATAATTTATAATCCATTTGAAACGAAAATTTTATGTGAGGCAAAAGAGCAAGGTGCAATCATTCAAAATGGTATTGATATGTTTGTGTATCAAGGAGCACTTGCATTTGAAATGTGGACAGGACGTGTACCGAATATCGGGAGAATGAAACAATTAGTTATAGAAAAGCTTGGAGGCTAACATATATGTTAACAGGAAAACAAAAAAGATTTTTACGTGCACAAGCACATCATTTAACACCAATTTTTCAAGTAGGAAAAGGCGGAGTAAATGAAAATATGATTAAACAAATCGCAGATACTTTAGAAGCTCGTGAGTTATTTAAAGTAAGTGTATTACAAAACTGTGAATTTGATCGCCGTGAGGTTGCGGAAGAACTTGCAAAAGGTGCACGTGCTGAAATCGTTCAAGTAATTGGAAGCACAATCGTTTTATACAAAGAATCAAGAGAAAATAAACAAATTAAGCTTCCTCGATAAAAAGATTAGCATGCGCTATTTTTATCGCTGATGCGTAATGATGTAGAGAGCGAAACCAATTGAACTTTTATTAATAGCAACTCTCTTCATTCCTAACCAAGGAGAGTTGCTGTATGTAAAAGGAAGGGGCGTTTCTTTTGAGGAAAATTGGCATCATTGGCGGTACATTTGATCCGCCTCACTATGGACATTTGCTAATTGCAAATGAAGTATATCACGCTTTGGATTTGGAAGAAGTATGGTTCTTGCCAAACCAGATTCCGCCACATAAACAAGGACGTAATATTACAAGTATAGAAAGACGTTTACATATGTTAGAGCTCGCGACTGAGGCAGAAGAACACTTTTCTATTTGTTTAGAAGAGTTAAGCAGGAAGGGCCCATCTTATACGTATGACACTATGTTGCAATTGACGAAGAAGTATCCGGATGTGCAGTTTCACTTTATTATTGGTGGGGATATGGTTGAGTATTTACCGAAGTGGTATAACATTGAAGCTTTACTTAATCTTGTAACGTTTGTTGGAGTTGCGAGACCTGGGTACACATTGCATACGCCGTATCAGATTACTACAGTGGAAATTCCGGAATTTGCAGTTTCTTCATCCTTATTACGTGAGAGATATAAGGAGAAGAAAACGTGTAAATACTTACTTCCTGAAAAAGTACAGGTATATATCGAGAGGAATGGGTTGTATGAATCGTGAGAATGCACTTCATATTGTTAAACAACAAATGCATGAAAAACGTTATACACACACAATTGGTGTAATGGAGACAGCGATTGAGCTGGCTAAGTTATACGGTGTGGACGAGAAAAAAGCAGAGATGGCAGCTATATTCCATGATTATGCGAAATGTAGAGCGATTTCAGAGATGGAAGAGATTATTAAACGTGAAGATTTGTCGAAAGATTTACTTTGCTATAATAAAGAGTTGTGGCATGCGCCTGTTGGGGCATACTTAGTAGAAAAAGAGGTAGGCATTACGGATTCTGAAATTTTGCAAGCTATTACATATCATACAAGTGGTCATGAGAACATGACAATGTTAGATAAAGTGATTTATGTAGCTGATTACATTGAGCCAGGGCGAAAGTTTCCAGGTGTGGAAGAGGCTCGTAAACTCGCATATACGGATATAAATCAAGCTTTATTATTTGCGTTAAAGAAAACAATTCAATTTTTAATGGAAAAAAATCAGACGATTTATCCATTAACATTCCAAACATACAATGCAGTTATCAAGGAGGAAATGAGTAAATGAACGATAAAGATTTATTAGTATTAGCGGCAAAAGCAGCTGATGATAAAAGAGCAGAAGATATGGTTGTCCTAAATATGCAAGGTATTTCACCAATTGCAGATTATTTCATTATTTGTCACGGTAATTCAGATAAACAAGTGCAAGCAATTGCACGTGAAATTAAATCAAAAGCACATGAGTTCCAAATCGACGTACAACGTATGGAAGGTTTTGACGAAGCGCGTTGGGTATTAGTTGATCTTGGAGATGTAGTTGCTCATGTATTCCATAAAGATGAGCGTAATCACTATAATTTAGAGCGTCTATGGGGCGATGTGCCACGTGAAGATATTACAGAAGAGCTAGGCCAATGAAATACGAACAATTTGCATTGTTGTACGACGAACTAATGAATGATGTCCCTTATGATAAATGGGTGGAATTCACAGAGGAAAGCCTGCAGCAAGCAGATATGAAAGAGGCAAAAATTCTTGATGTAGCATGCGGTACGGGTAATGTAACCCTTCCGCTTGTGCAAAAGGGTTACGATTTAATAGGTGTCGATCTTTCAGAAGAAATGTTAACAGTCGCTCAGCAAAAACTGGGAGCAGAGGGATACTTTATTCCTTTTTATCAACAAGACATGCGAGAGCTTGATGTTCCAGGTGAGTTTGATTGTGTAACCATCTTTTGTGATTCATTAAATTATGTATTGCAAGAAGATGGAGTGCAAGAAACATTTAGAAGAGTATTTCACCATTTACGCCAAGATGGCTTGTTTTTATTTGATGTACATTCTTTATATAAAATACATCATGTATTTCAAAATGAAACGTATACAGTGAATGGAGAAGAAATATCTCTTATTTGGAATTGCTTCCCTGGTGAAGAATCAAATAGTGTAGAGCATGATTTAACATTCTTTGTTCAAGATCCAGAAGAAGATGTGTACCATCGGTTTGACGAATGTCACGTGCAACGTGCATATCAAGTGGAAGATTTAACGAAATGGCTTGAAGAAGCAGGTTTTACAGTGCTTCGTGTAACAGGTGATTTTGAGCGACTTGAAGTTACAGAACAAACAGAGCGTATTTTCTTCATGGCGAAGAAAAACGGATAAAGTGAAACTTTAATCAGCGGGGTGCGAAGCTCCCCGCTGATTATTAGTTGAACCAATCGGGCTTTTACGGGCAGCCCGACCCCCTCCTAACTTCTTTGCTTTCGCTGAGTTTTAAGGTGAGGATCTTACTGGCCGTTAATGCGGGATAAAACAAAAGCAACCGAGAAGGTTGCTTTTGTTTTATAAAGAAGATGTATTTTTAGTTCTAGCATAATCTGAAGATCGTATGCGTAAAGTGTGGGAATAGTAGTTGAAGTGAAAATGTATTGTAAAAAAGTAATTATTTATAAAAAGGATTTGGAATGTAAATGACGTATTTATTATGTGTGTTTATTGAATTGCTGATCAACGCATTCTAAATCTTCATCAAATTTTTCATGTGTTCGCTCGATTAACTTATGGAACATATCTCCAACGTGTTCTTCTAAAACCCGAATGCCTTCCCCAGTAACGCCGCCTTTCACGCAAACCTTTTCTTGTAAGGTAGGTAATGTGAAGATTTCTTTTTCAAGTAATTTCCCCATCCCCACGACCATTTCACTTACTAAAGTAGTAGCCTCTTCGTGTGTAATATTTGTTTTATCTACAGCAGCGTTAATGAAGCATTGTAGTAAATAACTAAAGAAAGCAGGACCGCAACTTGCTATATCAGATGAAACGCGCGTTATATCTTCTTCTATTACAAGAGGTGTAGAAATGTTTTTGAATAGACGAAGTAATTTTTGTTGCCATTCTTCAGAGCAATTATCTCCAAATGTAAATAGTGAGGCGCCAGAGAGGGCGCGGTTTGTGATACTTGGAATGATACGCGCGACGTGACAAGGTACGAGAGTCTCTAATTGTGATGGAGATATTGGACTCGTAATAGAAACTAAGCACGTTTCATCAGAAAAATGTTCAGCGTATTTTTTTAGGATAGGGTATATATCTATCGGCTTAACGCAAATAAAAATAAGTTGTGATTGTTCGATTACTTCCGGGATTGTTTTTGCTATATGAACAGAAGGGTATTTTTCTTTTATATGATATGCTTTGGCAGGCGTCCGATTAATGATTGTAAGGCACGAAGGTTTGACAGCACGGGTTTCTAAAAATGCATCGATTAGTATATTCCCCATGTTTCCTGTCCCTATAATTCCTATGTTCAAAGTTTCATCCCTCCTTCGTAACAGCTTTCTCCTAAACAATATGAATGATGTTATAAATTTATGATTAGAGGTGTAAAATGATGTGGGATTTTCCGAAAAAGTGGTTAGGTTTAGTAGCTATTATTGGAACTTTACTTTTTCTTGTTTTTTGGAAAACGAATCAGAGTGTAGAACGAACGCCTATTACAATGAATGTGCAAGAGAAGGAGATAGAAAAAAAGGGTAAACCGAAAATATCGGATACAAAGGAACAGAAAAGAACAATTATAATTGATGTGAAAGGAGCGGTTAATAAAGAAGGGGTATATGAAATGAAGGAAGGAGATCGCGTAAAGGATGCGGTTCAAAAGGCTGGTGGTTTTTTATCAGAAGTAGATATCAAAAAAGTGAATTTAGCACAAATTGTACAAGATCAAATGCTTCTTTATATACCGAGTAAAAATGAGTCAGAACAAGGGATGTTTACTTCTTCTAAGGAAGATGGCAAGATTCGAATAAATACAGCAGCGAAGGAGCAATTGGAAAAGATTACAGGAATTGGCTCTCGAAAGGCAGAAAGTATTTTGAAATATCGAGAAGAACATGGTCCGTTTCAGAAAATAGAAGATTTATTAGAGATTGATGGGATTGGTGCGAAGTCTCTTGAAAAGATAAAAGATCAAATTATTATTCCGTAAAAGATTGACGAAGTTTTTCTTCTTTCGCTACACTACAAGTAGACAAAAAAGTAGGTGAAAAATATGGAACGAATTTCATGGGATCAATATTTTATGACGCAAAGCCATCTACTATCGTTACGTAGTACATGTACAAGGCTTGCGGTAGGAGCGACAATCGTTCGCGATAAACGAATTATTGCTGGTGGATATAATGGTTCGATTAAAGGTGGCGTACATTGTATAGATGATGGTTGTTACGTAATCGATAATCATTGTGTTCGGACAATTCATGCCGAAATGAATGCTTTATTACAATGTGCCAAGTTTGGTGCGAAAACAGAGGAAGCAGAAATTTACGTTACGCATTTCCCTTGTTTACAATGTTGTAAGGCAATTATTCAAAGTGGTATTACAGCGGTTTATTATGCGCAGGATTATAAAAATCATCCATACGCCATAGAGTTATTTGAACAAGCGAATGTAACAGTGAAGCACGTTCCGCTAGAATATGATATTGCTGCATTAGAGGAGCAAAAACGTTATACGGAGTTAAAAGAATTATTTGCGTCTTTAGAAAAAGATAATTTATCAATGGAAGAATTACAGCATGTATTCACGAAAGCAAAAATGATGCTATAAGGAGTGAGTATAAGTTGCAGGAACAATGGGGGTATGTTGCAATCTCGTTTATAATAGGGATTGCAATTGCCTTTTCCTCGACAATTTTATTGATAGTTTTTTGCCTCTTTTTAAATATTTTCTTCTGTTTATATCGCACTTCGCGTAAAACCTTCTTTTTTTGCATTGTAGCGTGCTTTAGTGGTGCTATATACACTTCTTATGTTCAAGGGTGGAATAAGTCTCTAGGAGAGTCCTATGGAGTTACAAGAGGTGTTATACAAAATACACCGCTTGTTAATGGCGATCGCCTATCTTTTCAATTTGAAGATCACAATAAAAATATAGTGCAATTAAGTTATAGAATAAAATCAGCTCTGGAAAAGGAAAAAATGCAACAATTATACGCAGGGATATCATGTGTATTCGAGGGTGAGAGGAAAGAACCACAAACAGCTCGGAATTTTCATGGTTTTAATTACCGTGATTATTTATACAAGCAACATATTCATTTCACATTTGAGGCTACATATATTTCTGAATGCTATAAAACATCACTGTCGCTTATGCAATGGATTCTCCTTTTGAGGCAACAAGCAATCTCGAAAGTTACAGAAATGTTTCCAGAGCAATCAGGTGCTTTTATGAATGCGTTACTATTTGGTGATAGACAACAAATGACGTTTGAAGTGGAAGAGCAATATCAACAGTTTGGTCTTATACATTTGTTAGCAATTTCAGGTTCGCACATTGTATTGTTAATGGGGATAGTATATTTTATTTTGCTAAGAAGTGGTGCGACGAGGGAGGTAGCAACAATTTGCCTTATCGTCTGTATTCCTTTGTATATGGTTTTAGCAGGGGCGTCACCATCTGTTATAAGGGCTTCTATAGCAGGAGTTTTGATGTTGATTGCTTTTATGTGCTCGATTCGTTTATCTAGTTTAGATGCTTTAAGTGTAACAGCTATATGTATGCTTATATATGACCCTTATCTTGTTTTTAATATTGGATTTCAGTTTTCTTTTGTAGGTAGCTTCGCTTTACTTTTGTCTGCTCCGTTCTTATTAGGGAGTAGCAACGGAGTAATCCGAAATTCTATTTATATTTCTATCATTTCACAGCTCGTTAGTACTCCGATTTTGTTATATCACTTTGGTTATTTTTCTCCATATAGCATTTTCCTCAATCTCTTATACGTTCCGTTTTTATCTATCATTGTATTACCATGTAGCATTATTATTTTACTGTGTATGCCAATTGTCCCGTTTCTCGCAAAAGGATTTGCGGATGTGTTATCAATAGGCTTGAGTATGTCTAATGTTCTTCTAAGTTATTGTGAAAGTTTACCATTTAACCAGCTTATTTTCGGGAAAACGTCCTTCAATCTTGTAGCTGTATATTGCGCGAGTATTGTCAGTATATTGATAGTTTGGGAAAGGAGAGCGCCGAAAAAAATGGTTTGTATAGTTGTGAGTATATTTCTTTTTATTAGCACGTGTCATTATGTATATCCATATTTTAGAGGAAGTGGAAGTGTAACATTTATTGATGTTGGACAAGGTGATGCAATATTAATTCGCCTTCCGTATGATAAAGGGGTTTATCTTATTGATACAGGTGGAACGCTTCGTGTCAATAAGGAAGAGTGGCAACAAAAAAAGCATGAATTTTCTGTTGGAACTGATGTTTTAATACCCTATTTACAAAAAGAAGGTATTAAAACAATTGATAAATTAATCGTAACGCATGGAGATGCAGATCATATAGGTGCTGCGCAAGAATTATTATCATATATACCTGTAAAAGAAGTTGTATTTGGCCGGAAGGGAAAAGATGCAGTATTAGAAAAAGTAGTAAAGAAACAGGCATTAGAAAAGGAAATGAAAATAACTGAAGTGGGGGAAGGGGAAAGTTGGAGTGTAAATGAAGCTGAATTTTTCGTTTTAGCTCCAAAAGGAAAAGAAAAAAGTGAAAATAATGCTTCAATTGTAATATGGGCAAAATTTGGAGGATTGACGTGGCTATTTACAGGAGATTTAGAAGAAGAAGGAGAGCAGTTTTTAGTATCTGCGTATCCAGATTTGCGAGTAGATGTTTTAAAAGTTGCTCATCATGGAAGTAATACGTCATCTATAGAGTCTTTTTTGAACGTTATACAGCCCCGTGTAGCGATTATATCTGTTGGTAAGCAGAATAGATATGGACACCCGCATAAAGAAGTGATAGAGCGTTTGGAGAAGATGGGGAGTGCGATATGGCGCACGGACAAGCAAGGTGCTATTTCCTATGTTTTTAAAGGGGAAAATGGAACCTTTCAAAGTAAAATCACATACGATAAGACATATAATAGGTGAAAAAGAGAAGACTGCCATGAAGTGGCAGCCTTTAAGAACCGATAAATTTAATAACAGTTGCAATGATGAAAAGTGTTGCGAAAAAACCAAATGAGACGATAAATCCTACCCCTGAATCAATAGCGTCATTGCGTTTACTTTGAACGTTTTGTTCAAAATCATTCATTTAGAATCCCTCCCCAACATTCCACTTTAGTATAAAATATTGTCAGAAAAAAATCTACAATTTCAATGTGAAGAGAAAATGAGCTTTTTGCGAGTTTTAGATTATGAAGTAACGTGAGTTTTTTGTTTCCAAGCATGTTAACAGTTGGCACTTATACTGGAATTTTTATTGTGAATAATAAAGGGAAGGTGATTACCGCACACCAATAAGAAACCCGGGGCTTATTGCGTGGCGTTTAATATAAATAAAGGGACGGGTTATAAAGCCTGTTCCTTTGTACTTGTAAAACAAAAGCTAGGGCATTAGTATAAATATATATTGCCAAGTTAGGGAGTAGGAAAAAGTATGAGTGATATACATAAAAAAATTAAAAAGAAACAGTTTGCTCCGTTATATTTACTATATGGGACGGAAGCTTTTTTTATAAATGAAACGATAAAGCTTATTACGACAGAAGCACTTGAAGAAGAAGATCGAGAGTTTAATGTTGTGACATACGATTTGGAAGAAGCGTATTTAGAAGATGTGGTTGAGGATGCGCGTACGCTTCCTTTCTTTGGAGAGCGGAAAGTACTGTTAATAAAATCACCGCTATTTTTGACTTCGCAAAAAGAAAAGTTAGAGCAAAATATAAAAATTTTAGAAGAATACATTGGTGAACCTTCTCCATTTTCTATTCTTGTTTTTGTTGCGCCTTACGAAAAACTTGATGAGCGAAAAAAAATTACAAAACTATTAAAGAAAACAGCAGATGTAGTAGAAGCGAATGCGATGCAAGTGCAGGATGTTCAGAAGTGGATTGTTGCTCGGGCAGATGAAGTGCATGTGCACATTGATAACGCGGCTGTTAGTTTGTTGCTAGAGCTTGTGGGAAGTAATGTAACGATGTTGGCGAAGGAAATGGACAAGTTAACGTTATACGTTGGTATGGGCGGAGAGATTACGACGAAACTTGTTGCAGAGCTTGTGCCAAAATCAGTTGAGCAAAATGTATTTGCTTTGACAGAAAAAGTGGTGAAAAAAGATATTGCAGGTGCAATGCAAATTTTGGATGGATTATTTACGCAGCAGGAAGAACCGATTAAATTGCTTGCGTTATTAGTGAGTCAATTCCGTTTGTTGTATCAAGTGAAAGAGTTACAGCAACGTGGTTATGGGCAAAATCAAATTGCATCTCATATTGGTGTACATCCGTATCGTGTAAAATTGGCGATGAATCAAACGAAATTTTTCTCTTTTGAAGAATTAAAAAAAGTGATTATAGAATTAGCGGAAGCTGATTATAGTATGAAGACGGGAAAGATGGATAAGAAACTTGTGCTCGAGTTTTTCTTAATGCGATTAAATCATATGTGATGACACAAAAAAAGTTCATGTACCTAGTGCATGAACTTTTTTTGTATATAAAAAAACGATCCAAATGGATCGTTTTTTAAACGCCTTACGCGTTTACTTGTTTCGCTAAGCGAGATTTTTGACGAGATGCAGCGTTTTGGTGGATAAGACCTTTACGAGCTGCTTTGTCAAGTTTTTTAGAAGCAGTTTTGAAAGCTTCTTTAGCATTTTCAAGATCGTTATTAGTAACTAAAGCTTCTACAGTTTTAACAGCAGAACGCATGTCAGACTTGATAGAAGCGTTATGTGCACGACGCTCTTCGCTAAGTTTAGCGCGTTTGATAGCAGATTTGATGTTTGCCATACTTTTCACCTCCCTGGTGCAATCGAATGACTCGATTCTTACATAGAACAAGTGATATTCTATCAAACGGTGAAGAGAATTGCAATAGTATATCCATGAAATTTCACGTAAAGGAAAGAATGACCTTATATAACTTTGGGAAATCTAACGATATTTACTATGAATTACGGAGGAGATACGATGAAAGAACCATTGGATTTAAGTAAATATAGCGTTAGAACTGACCTTGCTGTAGAAGCTCATCAAATGTTGCAAGAAAGCCAAGAAGAACAAAAAGGGATACAGGGGGTAATTGTAAAAGAGAGGGAAGAAGAAGGTACTATAATTACAAAAGTAACAATTGATGAAGCTGCCTCTGAAGCGATGGGTAAAAAACCTGGAAATTATTTAACGCTTGAAGTACAAGGTATACGTCAGCAAGATACAGAACTTCAACAAAAAGTGGAGCGTATTTTTGCAAAAGAATTTTCTTATTTCTTAGAAGAGGTTGGTGTTACAAAAGAAGCGAGCTGTTTAATTGTAGGCCTTGGGAATTGGAATGTAACACCGGATGCTCTTGGGCCAATAGTTGTAGAAAATGTATTAGTAACGAGACATTTGTTTCAATTGCAGCCTGAAAGTGTAGAAGAAGGATTCAGGCCTGTTAGTGCAATTCGGCCGGGGGTAATGGGGATTACAGGCATCGAAACGAGCGATGTTATTTATGGGATTATTGAGAAGACAAATCCAGACTTTGTAATTGCGATTGACGCATTAGCTGCCCGTTCTATTGAACGAGTAAATAGCACGATACAAATTTCTGATACTGGAATCCATCCTGGATCAGGGGTTGGGAATAAACGTAAGGAACTAAGTAAAGAGACATTAGGTATCCCTGTTATCGCAATTGGTGTTCCGACTGTGGTCGATGCCGTTTCGATTACAAGTGATACGATTGATTTTATTTTGAAACATTTTGGTCGAGAGATGAAAGAAGGAAACAAACCTTCAAGATCTTTGTTACCAGCGGGATTTTCATTTGGAGAAAAGAAAAAATTAACAGAAGAAGATATGCCAGATGAAAAGAGCCGAAATATGTTTTTAGGTGCTGTTGGTACGTTAGAAGAAGAAGAAAAAAGAAGGTTGATTTATGAAGTGCTATCGCCTCTTGGTCATAACTTAATGGTGACCCCAAAAGAAGTAGATACTTTTATTGAGGATATGGCGAATGTAATAGCGAGTGGTTTAAATGCAGCGCTGCATCATCAAATTGATCAAGATAATACGGGAGCGTATACACATTGAGGGAGAAAGATGATAATAGTTTGAGTCGTTTTGCGCTTTTGTGTATATGTAGTGTAGCTTTATGTTTACTTATGATGATAGCAGGAGTGTCACTTGCTAATCATGGTTTGAAAAGTATGAAAGGTTATCGGCAATTGTCGTATGAACAAATAGCTCATATGACAGGGACAGAGAGTACAGGTGCTGAATCAGAAATTTTGGGTAGTTCGTTTTCAGCTTCAGAAAAACAACAACAATTAGAACGTTTAAGAAGTTTTAATGTTGTAGAAGGAATTGGGATGGCGTTAGCAAGTGTAGCTTATGAAATGACGAAGTTCGGAACGGATATAGTTGTTGGGAAAATAAAGGGGATTTTTAGCTAAGAGTAGCATGGGAGATGGTTGTTTTACTGATTTGTAAGACAACCGTTTTAAAATTTGAAAAGGGTTTGTCTCTTATGGTTTATTCGCATAAGATATAGATAGAATGATTTGTATCGTAAGCAGCACGAGTTTTCATTGAATCTTTGTTGCTCTATTGATATAATCAGTGCTAGTGTATATTGGCGAGACTATTAGGAGTTGAGAACATAGATGAACAAAGAAGAAAGAGCAAAAAGACAGTCCAAAATTCGTAATTTCTCTATTATTGCTCATATTGACCACGGAAAATCAACGTTAGCAGACCGTATTTTAGAGAAAACAAATGCGTTAACACAACGCGAAATGAAAGCTCAGTTGCTTGACTCTATGGATTTAGAGCGTGAGCGTGGTATTACAATCAAATTAAACGCAGTACAATTAAACTATAAAGCAAAAGATGGTGAAGAGTATATTCTTCATTTAATTGATACACCAGGACACGTCGACTTTACGTACGAAGTATCTCGTAGTTTAGCGGCTTGTGAAGGCGCGATTCTTGTAGTAGATGCAGCGCAAGGTATTGAAGCGCAAACGTTAGCGAACGTATACTTAGCGCTTGATAACAACTTGGAAATTTTACCAGTTATCAATAAAATCGACTTACCAAGTGCGGATCCAGAACGTGTACGTCAAGAGGTAGAAGATGTAATTGGTTTAGATGCATCAGAAGCGGTACTTGCTTCTGCAAAAGCTGGAATTGGTATTGAAGAAATTTTAGAACAAATTGTTGAAAAAGTACCAGCTCCGGCAGGTGATTCAGAAGAGCCGTTACAATGTATGATTTTCGACTCTTTATATGATCCGTACCGTGGTGTAATTGCTTATATCCGTGTTGTAAATGGAACGGTAAAAGTTGGCGATAAAGTACGTATGATGGCAACGGGTAAAGAATTTGAAGTAACAGAAGTAGGTGTATTTACACCGAAAACTACGCAACGTGACGAGTTAACAGTAGGTGATGTAGGTTTCTTAGCAGCATCTATTAAAAACGTAGGTGATACACGTGTTGGTGATACGATTACACATGCGAAACGTCCAGCTGCAGAGGCGTTACCAGGTTACCGTAAATTAAACCCGATGGTATTCTGTGGGCTGTATCCAATTGATTCTGCTCGTTATAACGATTTACGTGATGCGTTAGAAAAATTAGAGTTAAACGATTCTGCTCTTGAGTTTGAACCAGAAACATCTCAAGCGTTAGGATTTGGTTTCCGTTGTGGATTCTTAGGACTTCTTCACATGGAAATCATTCAAGAACGTATTGAACGTGAATTTAAGATTGACTTAATTACAACAGCGCCAAGCGTTATTTATAAAGTTTATTTAACAAACGGTGAAGATGTTATTGTTGATAATCCATCTAATATGCCAGACCCACAGTCTATCGATCGTGTAGAAGAGCCGTTTGTGAAGGCTTCAATTATGGTTCCGAATGACTATGTTGGAGCTGTAATGGAAATTTGCCAAGGTAAACGTGGAACGTTTATTGATATGCAATATTTAGATGAAACGCGTGTTACATTAACATATGAAATCCCGTTATCAGAAATCGTATATGACTTCTTCGATCAATTGAAATCAAATACGAAAGGGTATGCATCATTTGATTATGAGTTAATTGGTTATAAACCATCTAAACTTGTGAAAATGGATATTCTTTTAAATAATGAACAAGTGGATGCTTTATCATTTATCGTACACCGTGATTCAGCGTATGACCGTGGTAAAGTAATTGTAGAGAAATTAAAAGAATTAATTCCGAGACAACAGTTCGAAGTGCCAATTCAGGCGACTATCGGAAATAAAGTTGTAGCACGTTCTACAATTAAGGCGATGCGTAAAAACGTACTTGCAAAATGTTACGGCGGTGACATTTCTCGTAAGCGTAAACTTCTTGATAAGCAAAAAGAAGGTAAAAAACGTATGAAGTCTGTTGGTTCTGTAGAAGTGCCGCAAGAGGCATTCATGGCTGTACTGAAAATGGATGACAACTAATATTTGAAATAAAAAAGAAGTCGTTTGTGCGGCTTCTTTTTTCTGTATAATTACTTTTTAGACATCTGAGCAGCTCTCATTTACAATAATGAGAGAGCTTTTTAGTTCATATAGAGTTAGGAGATTGTTAATGTCCGAAAATATTCGAAAAGATATTCAAGATAAAATACAAAATGGCAATTTTAATTGTGAAAAGGAATTGACGCTTTCTATTATTAGTGGAAAGTGGAAAGTTGTGATACTGTGGCATCTTGGTGTGGAAGGGCCTCATCGTTTTAGTGAATTACAACGGTTATTCCCAAGCATTTCTCATAAAGTTTTGTCGAACCAATTAAAAGAGTTAATGGAAGATGGGATTGTTGATCGAACAGTATATCCCGAAATTCCTCCTCGTGTTGAGTATTATATGACGGAACTAGGCATGTCACTTTTACCGATCGTTGAAATGATGTATGATTGGGGAAAAATGCGAATGGAACAAATTCGTAATACGTTAGAGAAGTAGAGAATCCTCCGGAGTGCGGAGGTTTTCTTTTTAGAAAGGTAGGAGTTATATTTGGTACAAGCTGCATATATTCATATCCCGTTTTGTCAGCACATTTGTCACTATTGTGATTTTAATAAAGTGTTTATTGAACGCCAACCGGTTGATCAATATTTAGATTATTTAGAGAAGGAAATAATAAATACGGTTCAAAGAGTTCCGTTTGATAGTATGAAAACGATTTTTGTGGGCGGTGGAACTCCGACAGCGTTAAATATGGAACAGACAAAAAAATTACTCGAGATTATTAATCGTCATTTGCGCCCGTTTGCTCCGAATTGTGAATTGACATTTGAAGCGAATCCAGGAGATCTACCGAAAGAGAAGTTGAATGTACTACTAGAAGGTGGAGTGAATCGAATTAGTTTTGGTGTGCAAACGTTCCGTGATGAACTGCTTGAGAAAATCGGGCGCAAGCATACGAGGGAAGATGCATTCCTAGCGATTCGAGAAGCTCAGGAAGTAGGCTTTAAAAATATTAATGTAGATATTATTTATGCTTTGCCAGGACAAACGATAGAAGATGTGAAGGAAACATTAGACATTGCTTTTACGCTTGGTGTACAACATTTCTCGGCATATTCATTAATTGTGGAACCTAAAACAGTGTTTTATAACTTAATGAATAAAGGGAAATTGCGTCTTCCGGGTGAAGACCATGAAGCGAAAATGTATGAAATGGTAATGGATGAAATGGAGAAACACGGTTATAACCAGTATGAAATTAGTAATTTCTCAAAAGGTGACAATAAAAGTAGACATAATCTCACATACTGGAATAATGAAGAGTATTATGGCTTTGGAGCTGGAGCTCATAGTTATGTGAATGGGGAACGTATTCAAAATGTAGGTCCGCTGAAGCAATATTTTAATAAAATTGATGAAACAGGATTTCCGTATTTAGATGTTCACGTGGTGACGGAGAAAGAAAAGATGGAAGAAGAGTTGTTCTTAGGACTTCGAAAAACAAAAGGTGTATCTAAAATAGCATTTCAAAAGAAATTTAATATGGAGATGGATCAAGTTTTCGCGAAGCAGTTACAAAACAACCAAGAACAAGGATTGCTTGAAGAGAGCGATGGATATGTTCGTTTAACGCGAAAAGGAAAATTATTAGGGAATGAAGTATTCCAATCATTTTTAATTGACTAATTAAATGTTCCATTAACGTGAAAAAGTTTCATTATTTCGTGACGTTTCCGTTGACAATTGAATGTCAATTTTGGTAAGTTATTAATAGATTTAGCACTCAAAGACAAAGAGTGCTAACAGAGGTGATGATGAGATGCTTACGGAACGTCAGCTCTTAATTTTACAAACAATTATTGATGACTTTATTGGATCAGCGCAGCCTGTTGGGTCTAGAACGTTGGCTAAAAAAGATGAAATTACATTTAGTTCAGCTACTATTCGAAATGAAATGGCGGACTTAGAAGAATTAGGTTTTATTGAAAAAACGCACAGTTCTTCTGGACGTGTTCCTTCTGAGAAAGGCTACCGATTTTATGTAGACCATCTTTTAGCGCCGCAAAACTTACCGAACGCTGAAATTGTACAAATTAAAGATTTATTTGCTGAAAGAATTTTTGAAGCGGAAAAAATTGCACAGCAATCTGCTCAAATTTTATCAGAACTTACGAATTATACGGCCATTGTTCTTGGACCGAAGTTAAGTACAAATAAACTTAAAAATGTACAAATTGTGCCGCTTGATCGTCAAACTGCAGTCGCTATTATTGTAACTGATACAGGGCATGTACAAAGTAAAACGATTACCGTTCCGGAATCTGTTGATTTATCAGATTTAGAAAAAATGGTTAATGTTTTAAATGAAAAGCTATCTGGCGTACCGATGGAAGAACTTCATAATAAAATCTTTAAGGAAATTGTTACAGTTTTACGTGGGTATGTTCATAATTACGATAGTGCAATAAAAATGTTAGATGGTACATTTCAAGTTCCGTTATCGGAAAAGATATACTTTGGAGGAAAAGCAAATATGCTTTCGCAGCCAGAGTTCCATGACATTCAAAAGGTTAGATCTTTGCTTACCATGATTGATAATGAAGCCGAATTTTATGACATTTTGCGTCATAAACAAGTCGGGATTCAAGTGAAAATTGGTAGGGAAAACACTTCGACGGCTATGGAGGATTGCAGTTTAATTTCTGCAACATATTCGATCGGCGAAGAGCAACTTGGAACAATTGCTATTTTAGGTCCGACAAGAATGCAATATTCTCGTGTAATTAGTTTGTTACAGTTATTTACGAGACAATTTACAGATGGACTTAAAAAGTAAATGAGAGTAATACATTCGCTCAAGTGATGAAATTTTCATTGCTGTGTGTAATATATAATGCTTAGGTAATCATGCTATGCATGATACCTAATACCTTTTAAGGAGGTGAATATTGTGGAAGAGCGTAACGAACAAGTGGTAGAAGAAGTAAAAGAAGCGCAAGTTGAAGAAGCTGTCACGCCAGAAAACAGTGAAGAAACTGTAGAAGAAAAAAGTGAGGCTGCTCTTTTACAAGAAAAAGTAGATGAGTTACAAGCGAAACTAACGGAAACGGAAGGTCGCACATTACGTCTACAAGCTGATTTTGAAAATTATAAGCGCCGTGTCCAAATGGATAAACAGGCTGCTGAAAAATATAGAGCACAAAGTCTAGTTTCAGACATCTTGCCAGCTCTTGATAATTTTGAAAGAGCAATGCAAGTGGAAGCAACTGATGAGCAAACGAAATCCTTGTTACAAGGCATGGAAATGGTGCATCGTCAATTGTTAGAAGCGCTGACTAAAGAAGGTGTGGAAGTGATTGAAGCTGTTGGTAAACAGTTTGATCCTAATGAACACCAAGCTATTATGCAAGTGGAAGATAGTGAATTTGAATCAAACGCGGTTGTGGAAGAATTCCAAAAAGGTTATAAATTAAAAGACCGTGTGATTCGCCCATCAATGGTAAAAGTAAATCAATAATTTACATAAAACTAGGAGGATTCGCCATGAGTAAAATTATCGGTATTGACTTAGGTACAACAAACTCTTGTGTAGCTGTTATGGAAGGTGGAGAACCAAAGGTTATCCCAAATCCAGAAGGAAACCGTACAACACCTTCTGTTGTAGCTTTCAAAAATGAAGAACGTCAAGTTGGGGAAGTTGCAAAGCGCCAAGCAATTACAAACCCAAATACAATCATGTCTGTTAAACGTCATATGGGTACAGACTACAAAGTAGAAGTTGAAGGTAAAGATTATACACCTCAAGAAATTTCTGCAATCATTTTACAAAACTTAAAAGCTTCTGCTGAAGCATACTTAGGTGAAACAGTAACGAAAGCTGTTATTACAGTACCTGCATACTTCAACGATGCAGAGCGTCAAGCAACGAAAGATGCTGGTCGTATCGCTGGTTTAGAAGTTGAGCGTATCATTAACGAGCCAACAGCAGCAGCACTTGCTTACGGTTTAGAAAAACAAGACGAAGAACAAAAAATCTTAGTATATGACTTAGGTGGCGGTACATTTGACGTATCTATCCTTGAGTTAGCAGACGGCACATTCGAAGTTATTTCAACTGCTGGTGACAACCGTCTTGGTGGCGATGACTTTGACCAAGTTATCATCGATCACTTAGTAGCTGAGTTCAAAAAAGAAAATAACATTGATTTAAGCCAAGATAAAATGGCGCTTCAACGCTTGAAAGATGCAGCTGAAAAAGCGAAAAAAGATCTTTCTGGTGTAACACAAACTCAAATTTCATTACCATTCATTAGTGCTGGAGCTGCTGGTCCATTACACCTAGAATTAACGTTAACAAGAGCGAAATTCGAAGAGCTTTCAGCAGGTCTTGTTGAAAGAACATTAGAGCCAACTCGTCGTGCATTAAAAGACGCTGGTTTTGCTCCAAGCGAATTAGATAAAGTTATTCTTGTTGGTGGATCTACTCGTATCCCAGCTGTACAAGAAGCTATTAAACGTGAAACTGGTAAAGAGCCATATAAAGGTGTAAACCCTGATGAAGTTGTAGCATTAGGTGCTGCAGTTCAAGGTGGCGTACTTACTGGTGATGTAGAAGGCGTTCTATTATTAGACGTAACTCCACTTTCTTTAGGTATTGAAACTATGGGTGGCGTGTTCACGAAATTAATCGAGCGTAACACTACAATTCCAACAAGTAAGTCACAAGTATTCTCGACAGCTGCTGATAATCAACCAGCAGTAGACATTCACGTATTACAAGGTGAGCGTCCAATGTCAGCTGACAACAAAACGTTAGGTCGTTTCCAATTAACTGACCTTCCACCAGCACCACGTGGTATTCCACAAATCGAAGTAACATTCGATATTGATGCGAACGGTATCGTTAACGTACGTGCGAAAGACTTAGGAACAAGCAAAGAGCAAGCTATTACAATCCAATCTTCTTCAGGTCTTTCTGATGAAGAAGTAGAACGTATGGTACAAGAAGCGGAAGCAAATGCTGACGCTGACCAAAAACGTAAGGAAGAAGTTGAACTTCGTAACGAAGCTGACCAACTTGTATTCCAAACAGACAAAGTTGTAAAAGATTTAGAAGGTAAAGTAGATGCAGCTGAAGTTGCAAAAGCAACAGAAGCGAAAGAAGCATTACAAGCTGCAATTGAGAAAAACGAGCTTGAAGAAATTCGTGCGAAAAAAGATGCTTTACAAGAAATCGTACAACAATTAACTGTTAAATTATACGAGCAAGCTCAAGCAGCTGCTGGTCAAGCAGAAGGTGCGCAAGGTGCACAAGACGCTGGCACGAAGAAAGACAATGTAGTTGACGCTGAGTTTGAAGAAGTAAAAGAAGACAAGTAATTCAACTGTAAACATAATAAGTAAGATGACAAAAAGTCAAAGTCAAGCGTGCCTTGACTTTGGCTTTTTTCACGAATGAGAAGTGATGTGTGAGGATCTTAAGTTTTTCGCTTTGCATACTGTAAGTGAGGAAACTTTGTTGCAAAGCACTTTCTTTCGGTGTTAAAATTACGTTTATGTGAAAGATTCGGGGGTTGTAAATTTATGAGTAAACGAGACTATTATGAGGTCCTTGGACTTAGCAAGGGCGCTTCAACAGATGAAATAAAAAAAGCGTATCGTCGTTTGGCTAAAAAATACCATCCAGACGTAAGCAAAGAAGAAAATGCAATTGAAAAGTTTAAAGAAGTACAAGAAGCATACGAAGTGTTAAGTGATGATCAAAAGCGTGCGCAGTACGATCAATTTGGTCATGCTGGTGCAAATCAAGGATTCGGTGGATTTGGCGGCGGAGGAGACTTCGGCGGTGGCTTCGGTTTTGAAGATATATTTAGTTCTTTCTTTGGCGGTGGCGGCGGCAGACGTCGTGATCCAAATGCTCCGCGCCAAGGTGCTGACTTACAATATCAAGTCACTTTAGATTTTGAAGAAGCTATTTTTGGTAAGGAATTAAATGTGGAAATTCCAGTAGAAGATCCATGTGATACTTGTAAAGGTAGTGGAGCAAAACCAGGAACTTCAAAAGAAACATGTAAACATTGTTCAGGCTCTGGTCAAGTGAGTGTAGAGCAAAACACACCGTTTGGTCGTATCGTAAACCGTCAAGCTTGTGGTCATTGTTCAGGAACTGGACAAATTATTAAAGAAAAATGTACGACATGTCACGGTTCAGGTAAAGTTCGTAAACGTAAAAAAATCAATGTTAAAATTCCAGCGGGTATCGATAATGGTCAACAAATTCGTGTGTCTGGAAAAGGTGAAGCCGGCGTAAATGGCGGACCAGCAGGAGACTTATATGTTGTCGTTCATGTAAGAAATCATGAATTCTTCGAGCGTGAAGGAGATCACATTATTTGCGAAATGCCATTAACATTTGCGCAAATGGCGCTTGGTGATGAAGTGGAAGTTCCTACTGTTCATGGTAAAGTGAAGCTGAAAATTCCAGCAGGAACACAAACTGGAACAGAATTCCGCTTAAAAGGAAAAGGTGCTCCGAACGTACGTGGATACGGCCAAGGAGATCAATATGTAGTCGTTCGTGTTGTTGTACCGACGAAATTGACTTCACAGCAAAAAGATTTATTACGTGAATTTGCAGGACAAGAAGAGCAGGATGATAGTTTATTCGGAAAGCTTAAACGTGCTTTCAAAGGGGAATAATGGAAATAAAAAATGGAGTTGGTAAATTGTGAAATGGTCAGAAATTAGTATTCATACAACAGAAGAAGCAGTAGAAGCTGTCTCTCATATTTTACATGAAGCTGGTGCTAGCGGAGTTGCGATTGAGGATCCAGCGGAGTTAACGAAAGAGCGCGAGCAACAATATGGTGAAATTTATGCATTGAATCCAGATGAATATCCGGCGGAAGGTGTATTAATAAAAGCATATTTCCCGCAAACGGATTCTTTACATGAAACGATTGCAGGTGTAAAATCATCTATTGATGTGCTTCCATCTTACGACATTGAAATTGGTACTGGAAATATTACCGTTAACGAAGTCAATGAAGAAGATTGGGCTACTGCTTGGAAAAAATATTACCATCCAGTACAAATTTCTGATACATTCACAATCGTACCGACGTGGGAAGAATATACACCATCTTCTCCTGATGAAAAAATCATTGAATTAGACCCAGGTATGGCGTTTGGTACAGGAACTCATCCAACAACAACGATGTGTATTCGTGCTTTAGAAAAAACAGTACAGCCAGGTGACGCTATCATTGATGTAGGAACAGGTTCTGGTGTGCTTAGTATTGCAGCGGCAAAATTAGGTGCGTCTTCTGTTCAAGCATATGATTTAGATCCGGTTGCAGTTGAAAGTGCAGAAATGAATGTGCGTTTAAATAAAACAGATGATATCGTGTCTGTTGGGCAAAATAGTCTTTTAGAAGGTATTGAAGGTCCTGTTGATTTAATCGTAGCTAACTTATTAGCAGAAATTATTCTTTTATTCCCTGAAGATGCAGCGAGAGTTGTGAAGTCAGGTGGATTATTTATTACATCGGGCATTATTGCTGTGAAGGAAAAAGTAATTTCTGAGGCGTTAGAACAAGCTGGATTTACAATTGAAGAAGTGTTACGAATGGAAGATTGGGTAGCAATTATTGCACGAAATGCGTAATATAGATTTTAGTCTATAATGAAAAGGGGAGTCTCTCACTATAAGGTGAGGGACTTGCCGTTTGTTATATGAAAAATGATAATATTTCGTTCTTTTCGTAAGTGTTGACTTACGAAAGGAACGAAACTCTACTAAGGTGATTATATGCAACGTTATTTTGTAGAAGAAAAACATGTAAGTGAAGCAAAAATTCGCATTGTAGGTGATGATGTACATCACATTGCGAGAGTAATGCGTATGACAGCTGGCGATCAAATTTATTGCTGTGTAAACGGAAAAACAGCAGTATGTTCAATTGATGAAATTACCAGTGAATTTATTAATACGGCTATTGTAGAATGGGTAGAGGCGTCAAGTGAACTTCCTGTTTTCGTGACGATTGCAAGTGGACTGCCAAAAGGAGACAAGCTAGAGTTGATTTTTCAAAAAGGAACTGAGCTTGGGGCAGCTGCATTCTTACCATTTCAAGCATCTCGCTCTATCGTAAAATGGGATGCGAAAAAAGCTGATAAAAAAGTTGAGCGTTTAAGAAAAATTGTGAAAGAAGCTGCGGAACAATCACATAGAAGTGAAATTCCGGAAGTACATGCTCCGGCATCATTTAAGCAACTGCTTACAATGAGTGGTGATTATGATGTTTGTCTTGTTGCTTACGAAGAGGAAGCAAAACAAGGCGAGAAATCTAATTTTGCGAAAGCTTTAACGACAATGAAACCAGGTCAAAAGCTATTGATTGTATTTGGCCCAGAAGGCGGTTTAGCTGAGGAAGAGATTACAGCGCTTCGTGAACATAAATTTGTACCATGTAGTTTAGGACCAAGAATTTTAAGAACAGAAACGGCGCCGTTATACGCGTTAAGTGCTGCTTCGTATCATTTTGAATTGATGGGGTGATGATCAATGTCAACTGTTGCGTTCCATACGTTAGGTTGTAAAGTAAACCACTATGAAACAGAAGCCATTTGGCAATTGTTTAAACAAGGTGGTTATGAAAGAACAGAATATGAAAAGAAAGCTGATGTTTATGTTATTAACACATGTACAGTAACGAATACTGGGGACAAAAAAAGCCGTCAAGTAATCAGACGTGCTGTGCGTCAAAATCCAGATGCAGTTATTTGCGTAACGGGATGTTATGCACAAACATCTCCAGCTGAAATTATGGCGATTCCAGGTGTAGATATTGTAGTTGGTACACAGGATCGTGAAAAGATGTTAGGTTACATCGAAGAATTCCGTAAAGAGCGTCAACCAATTAATGCTGTCCGCAATATTATGAAAACACGTGTGTACGAAGAACTTGATGTACCTTATTTCACGGATCGTACACGTGCGTCTTTAAAAATACAAGAGGGTTGCAATAACTTCTGTACATTCTGTATCATTCCTTGGGCGCGTGGTTTAATGCGTTCTCGTGATGGAAAAGAGGTTATTAAACAAGCACAACAATTAGTGGATGCAGGCTATAAAGAAATCGTATTAACGGGTATTCATACAGGTGGATACGGCGAAGATATAAAAGATTATAACTTAGCTGGATTACTTCGTGATATGGAAGCGGAAGTAGGCGGATTAAAACGTCTTCGTATTTCTTCTATTGAAGCGAGTCAAATTTCAGATGAAGTAATTGAAGTGTTAGATAAATCTGAAGTAGTTGTACGTCACTTGCATATTCCGTTGCAATCTGGTTCTAATACTGTATTAAAACGTATGCGTCGTAAATATACGATGGAATTCTTCCAAGAGCGTTTAGATCGTTTGAAAGAAGCGTTACCAGGCCTTGCGATTACATCTGACGTAATCGTTGGTTTCCCAGGTGAAACAGAAGAAGAATTCATGGAAACATACAATTTCATTAAAGAGAACCGCTTCTCTGAGTTACACGTGTTCCCTTATTCAAAACGTACAGGAACACCTGCAGCACGCATGGAAGATCAAGTTCCTGAAGATGTGAAGAACGATCGTGTTCATCGTTTAATTGAGCTATCTAATCAATTAGCGAAAGAATATGCATCAGCGTTTGAAGGTGAAGTGCTTGAAATCATTCCAGAAGAGCAATTTAAAGACGGCGACCGTGAAGGGTTATATGTAGGGTATACAGATAACTACTTGAAAATTGTATTTGAAGGATCAGAAGAATTAATTGGTAAGCTAGTGAAAGTGAAAATTACGAAAGCTGGCTATCCATATAACGAAGCGCAATTTGTTCGTGTTCTTGAAGATGATGTGAAAAAAGAATCAGCAAGCGCATAAAAAAGAGCGTGCAACCGGAAATGGTTTGCATGCTTTCTTTATTTGAAGCGGTTAAGTACTAGAAGGTGGGGAGGCGTTTCGTGCATCCCTTTATGAAAAAAGTTGAAATGATAAAAATATAGTTGTCTTCATGAAAGAAGGATACTAGATATTTGTATAACTTTTGAAAAGGAAATGCTTCTATTCTTCTTTTATTCTGCCAAATAGTTGACCTGAAGTGATAAAATGTATTATAATCGTAAAAGACATGCTGAAGAAGTGTTTCTTTTTGCATGCTGAAGTTAGTATGTAAGTGTGATGTTTCGGAGGGAGGGAAAGAGAATGTCAAAAACAGTCGTTCGTAAAAACGAGTCTTTGGAGGATGCACTTCGCCGTTTTAAAAGATCGGTTTCTAAAACTGGTACACTTGCTGAAGCAAGAAAGCGCGAGTTTTATGAAAAACCAAGTGTAAAACGTAAGAAGAAATCTGAAGCGGCAAGAAAGCGTAAATTCTAAGAGAGGGTGTAAGTTATGAGTCTTCTCGGTCGTTTAAACGATGATATGAAACAAGCGATGAAGAATAAACAAAAAGAAAAATTAACCGTTATTCGTATGGTTAAGGCTGCTTTACAAAATGAAGGTATTAAACTGCAACATACTCTTACTGAAGAAGAGGAAGTAACAGTTTTAGCTCGTGAAGTAAAACAGTATAAGGACTCCCTCCTTGAATTTAAAAAAGCTGGTCGTGAAGACCTTGTTAATAAACTGCAAAGTGAAATTCAGATTTTAAGCGCATATTTGCCAGAGCAATTAACTGAAGAAGAACTAGTTGATGTAATCAAACAAGTTATTTCTGAAGTTGGTGCGACTTCTAAAGCAGATATGGGTAAGGTGATGACTGCTGTTATGCCGAAAGTAAAAGGTAAAACAGACGGATCACTTGTGAATAAGTTAGTTATCCAGCTATTAGCATAAAAAAACGTCTCATTTCGTATGAGACGTTTTTTTATTGTTCTTATTAAGGAAAAACGCTATATTGCTTAAAAAGCGTTTCTGTAAGTGATAGAAACGCCTCTGGTATGTAAAAAAGGGTAACGGCCTTAGTTATGATTAATCCCACCATAAAAAAAGCTTTTTCGTTTTCTTAATTTCTTCGACTAACTCCTCAATGCTTTCTGTTCCTTGTTCCACTATATCTGGACAAAATTCATACGTTTCTTGCGCGAAAGATTGCATTTCGGCGTCTGTAGGTAACACGCTAAAAATGGTATCAACCCAGTCATAATCTGCACTGATTATGATAAAAGGATAGCGATCATTCCGTTTTCTTAGTTTAAAAATAACATCTTTATTGCTAACTTCGTAATTAACGCCATTTGTTGGTTGGATTGCAAGGATATCAAATTGGCCATTTCCTTGTATACTTCCAATTCTACACTTACTCTTACTTCCTTGACTAAAACTTCTTTCACAAATAAAAGCTAAGTATGGGGGGCTGAAGCTCAGATTGAAGTTTTATAACTTGCTGTTCAGCATAATCTTCAAAGGTAACGACAGAGACTCCAGCTATTTTAGATTTTGAATCAGTTGCATAGAAGGGCTAGATGCTACTGTCAGTGACTTGTTTTATAACATTCAAAATTTCTTGACTAAATCCAATTTCCTTTCGTATTTCCTCGCTTATTAATTCATTTTTTTGTTTTTTAGTGAATCCTAATATTTTTTGAAATTCATATAACAACTACCTATAAAGTATTCTTACTTACAACGTAAAATTTAGAGTGGAGCAATTTCTTTTTCGAATTTTATTTCATTTGTCTAATGAATGACAACTACTTATTCTATGGTCAGTATGTCACGCCCAGAACAAATTGTAACAGGGTTTTTCAAGTTTCTAACTTCTCACTAGGCTCAATTTCTTCATGCAACTTGTACTGATATCCCCTAGGGGCGCATATTCTTGTATTAATACTTCTATTATTAAGGATCACATCCTCTGATCCATCATTGTCCCGATAAATATGATTTCATATAGCGACTGTTTTATTAACATGATATGAACTCTTACAGAATATAGTTATGTTAGTGAAGTCGTTATAACACGATAGGCACTTGTGAAGAAATACATATATGGGATGAGAGGGGGGTCTTTCGAGATGAAGAAATTAGAACAAATGAAAAATTGGTTAACAAAACAAGTAGACCTACCAGTGGATGTATTAATGGATCTACCTCGGATTACTCTTGTTGGGCAAATACATATTTATATAGAAAATCATCGGGGACTATTAGTGTTTTCAGATAAAGAAGTGCGATTGCTTTTAAAACACGGTCAATTACTAATTAAAGGACAATCCTTTGTTATTAAAACGATTCTTCCAGAAGAGCTTTTGCTCGAAGGGATAATTGAGCAAGTAACATTTTTAGAAAATGAAAAAAAAGGTGATTGAAGTGAAACTTCCATTAGTGAAGTTTTTCTTCTTTATCCTGTAAAAGTTTCGTTGATAGAGATCGATTACAGTTTTACTTTGTTTCATTTTAGTACGAGCTATTTTAATGCTTCAAATCTACTTTTAGAAAGGTAGTGAAGGTGGTAAATGAAAAATAAATGGTTTATAAAGTGGCTTGGATATGTAAAAGTGCGAATTGAAGGTAGAGGAGCGGAACGGTTTGTTAATGAATGTGTACGGAGGAATTTATTAGTTTGGGATGTTAAGAAGATAGCTGATGAAACGTTAGTTTTTTGTATGTTGTTACGCGATGTGAAAAAAATAAAACCAATTTATAGAAAAAATGAATGTAAATTATATTTTATTGGACGTTATGGTTTTCCTTTTTGGAATAAGCGTTTAATTAAAAACAGTGGATTTTTAATTGGGTTTTTAATTTTCTTTTTTGGCGTGATTGCAATGTCCAATATGGTTTGGAAAATTGAAATTACAGGAGCAAAACCTGAAACAGAATATATATTGATGAAAGAATTGGATAAAATGGGTATTAAAAAAGGAAAACTACAGTTTCAAATGCCGAATGTAGAAGATGTACAACGCCATTTGACAGATAATATTAATGCCATTACTTGGGCGGGATTAGAAGTAAGAGGAACGACGTATCATTTTAAAATTGTTGAAAAAAACGAACCGAAAAAAGAAAAGGAACAAATGCCGCAAAATTTAGTAGCAAAAAAAGAAGCGATTATTACAAAAACGTTTGTAGAAGTTGGAAAGCCGGTTGTACTGAAAAATGATCATGTGGAAAAAGGGCAGATTCTCGTATCGGGAATATATGGTAATGAGGAAAGTCCAACGATTGTTTCAGCGAAAGGTATTGTGTATGGTGAAACGTGGTATACATCTAAGGTGGATGTCCCGTTAAAGACGCAATTCCAAGTGTATACTGGTAATGTATACAATGAACATTTTCTTAAATTTGGGGGTACGAAAATAAAAATATGGGGATTTCAACATGATAAGTATAAACGCTCTCGTACTGAAAGCGTAAAGCATGATGTGAAATTATTTGGTTTTACACTGCCGATTGCATATGAAAAAGATGTTGTGAGAGAAGAGGAAGAAGCGAACCGAGAATATACAGAAAAGCAAGCGCTGAAAGTAGCGAAAGAGATGGCCGAAAAAGAACTAAAGAAAAAATTGGATGAACATGCTATGATTGTAAGTGATAAGATTTTGAGTAAAGAGGTTGAGGCGGATCAACTAAAAGTCACATTGCATTATACTGTGATTGAAAATATTGCAGAGCCACAACCAATATCCGAATCCGATATTCAAGGAGACTGAGTAATGGCAGAACAATTAGTAGAAATGAACCAACAATTGGAAAATACTAACGAAGCAATCGCTCTTTTTGGAGTCAATGATGCGCATTTAAAAGTAATTGAACGAGAACTGAATGTATCGATCGTAACTAGAGGAGAAACTGTTCATGTATCTGGGGCAGTTGAAACGGTGACACTCGTAGAAAAAATCTTACAGCAATTACTTGTTGTAATTCGTAAAAGTATATCAATTTCAGAGAGAGATGTTGCGTATGCAATTCAGCTCGCACAACAAGGGAAAGTTGCTCAATTTGAAGAGTTATATGAAGAAGAAATTTTCAAGACTGCAAAAGGTAAATCCATTCGTGTAAAAACAATGGGGCAAAGACGATATATTCATGCAATGAAGAAGAATGATATTGTCTTTGGGATAGGGCCTGCAGGAACTGGAAAAACATACTTAGCCGTAGTAATGGCTGTGAGAGCTTTAAAACAAGGATATGTAAAGAAAATCATTCTAACAAGACCTGCTGTAGAAGCTGGAGAAAATTTAGGTTTTTTACCAGGGGATTTGAAAGAGAAGGTAGATCCATACTTACGCCCATTATATGATGCCTTACATGATATTCTTGGACAAGAATATACGCAGCGTATGATGGAACGAGGAGTAATTGAAATCGCGCCGCTTGCTTATATGAGGGGGCGTACGCTTGATGATTCATTTGTTATTTTAGATGAGGCTCAAAATACAACGGGTGCTCAAATAAAAATGTTTTTAACAAGATTAGGTTTTAGTTCTAAAATGGTTATTACAGGGGACCCTTCACAAGTAGACTTGCCAAAAGGGGTAAAATCAGGGCTATCTATAGCTGCTAATATTTTATCTGGTGTATCAGGTCTGTCATTTATTACATTAGAACAAACAGACGTTGTCAGACATCCATTGGTGCAACGTATTATTGAGGCATATGATAAAATGGAATGATCCTATTTGTCAGGATCATTTCTTTTTGTATGATAAGGTTGGCGAACGGCATATTTTTTACTATCATGAAAGATAAGGAAAATAAACTATAGGTACTGGTGTATAAAATGTTACCTCAAAGTATCGTTGGGTAGAAGAAATGAAAGCTATAAATAGTTTCACTTTATTTCTGGAGAGGAGAAGGTATTGAAATCATGTCAAGATCTCAAGAAATTTCTAAGTGGTTTCGTAATTTACAACATTCGAAAAAACTAAGTTGGATTTCTTACGTTGTATTAGGAGCAGTGCTGTTTTTTGCGCTTATGAATAATGTAAAACCAGAGCAATTAGATGTTAACATGTATTCTATTGCGAAAAAGACAATCCATTCTCCTATAAAAATTGAAGATAAAGTTACAACGGATAAAAAGAAAAAAGAAGCCTCTACAAAAGTTGAAGATCAATATACATATAAAAGTGAGTATAAACAAAATAAAGTTGATATTGTGAATGACGTCTTTGCTAAAGTGGATGAAGTGGTGCAAGAGATTAAAGCTGTTGGACCGGATGATCAAAAAAAGATGACTGATGCTGAGAAAGTGGACAAGTTAAAAAAGAAACTACCCGCTGACTTAACGAAAGAATTATCTGATTCAAACTTACTAAATTTGATTAATGCAGATTCGAGCCAATTAGTATTAGCGAAAGATGCTGCGGTCACAGCGATTAATAGTATCATGACTGAGCACATTAAAATGGACGAATTGAAAGATGCGAAAGAACGATATGTAAGTGAGATGAATAGTGTTAATGTTGATAATGGTTTAAAAGAGTCAATTAAGGCGCTAGGAAGATATGCAATTTCAGCGAATTATTTTTATGACCCGATCTTAACGAAAGAGAAGAGAAAAGCAGAGGAAGATTTAGTTCCACCTGTTTATATTCTTCAAGGACAAGTTCTCGTTAGAGAAGGTGAAACAATTTCAAGTGATGTGTATAATCAGTTGAAATTAGTTGGCTTGTTAGAAAAAGGGAACGGTTTTCAACCTTATGTTGGATTAGCGGTACTCATTGGTGTGTTACTATACTTTATGCATAAACAATTTGAATTATTTTTAAAGAGAAAAAGAGAAGATAGACCGTATGTTTTAGCGTATATCACAATTTTGTCTATCACAATCGTTTTAATGAAAATCATTAGTTTGTTTCAAAAACTTGAATATGCAGGGATTGCATATGTTGTCCCGGTTGCGATGGGAACAATACTTGTGAAATTAATGATTGGTGATCGATTTGTCTTTTTAACGAGTATGATTTTTTCTGTATGCGGAAGTATTATGTTTAATGAAGGAGTAACGAGTACATTAAATTATAGTGTAGGGATTTACGTATTGTTAAGTTCATTATCGGTTAGTATTTTCTTGAGAGAAAAAAATCGTCGTACAATGATTTTACAAGCTGGTATACTCGTTTCTGTATTAAATGTAGTCGTATTGGCGGCGCTCTTATTATTACGTAATGGGAATTTTTCGCCTCTTGAAATTGGTACGCAATTATTAATGGCTTCACTTTCAGGGATTATATCATCCGTTTTGGCTATGGGGATTTTACCATATTTAGAAAGTGGACTTGGAATCGTATCAAGTATGAAGCTTATGGAACTATCAAGTCCAAATCATCCGCTTTTACGCAGAATTTTGTTAGAAGCGCCAGGGACATATCATCATAGTGTAATGGTAGCGAATCTTTCTGAAGCTGCTTGCGAAGCAGTCGGGGCAAATGGTGTATTAGCGCGTGTAGGGGCATATTATCATGATGTAGGAAAAACAGTACAACCACAATTCTTTATTGAAAACCAAATGGGGATTGAAAACCCGCATGATAAATTAGATCCTGTAACGAGTAAAGATATTATAATTGCTCACGTAACGGATGGAGTAAGAATGCTCGAAGAATATCATATTCCACAAGAAATTATTGATATCGCTGGGCAACATCACGGTACAACGTTACTGAAATATTTTTATTATAAAGCGATTAAAGAAGATAAAGAAAAATATACAGAAGAGATGTTCCGTTATCCGGGTTCAAAAGCAACTTCGAAGGAATCGGCAATTGTTGGTATTGCTGATAGTGTAGAAGCTGCGGTACGTTCTATGAATCACCCAACGCCAGAACAAATTAATAATTTAGTGCAAAGCATTATTAAAGATCGATTGCAAGACGGTCAATTTAGTGAATGTGATTTGACGTTTAAGGAACTACAAATCGTTGGGAAAACGTTATGTGAAACGTTAAATGGTATTTTCCATTCGCGTATTACATATCCGGAAATTCCGGAAGAAAAGGAGAAAGAATGAGTTTGTTAATTGATTTTATTGATGAAACAGAAGAAGTAAAAGAAGCGTATATGAGTTTAATTCGTGAAGTGTTAGAAAAGGCAGCTCAAATGGAAAATATCGAGGATGGCGCGGAGGTATCGGTGACATTTGTAGATAATGAGCGCATTAGAGAAATTAATCGTGATTACCGAGATAAAGATCAACCTACAGATGTAATATCCTTTGCCATGGAAGAGATGGGAGAAGGGGAAATGGAGATTGTTGGTGCAGAGATGCCGCGCATGTTAGGTGATCTTATTATCTCTATTCCAAGGGCGAAAGAGCAGGCTGAAGAGTACGGCCATTCTTTCGATCGTGAACTTGGATTTTTGGCGTTACATGGCTTTTTACATTTGCTTGGTTTTGATCACATGACAGAAGAAGAAGAAAAAGAAATGTTCGGAAGACAAAAAGAAATTTTAGAAGCTTTTGGATTAGGACGATGAAAAAAGGAAAACTTATAGATAGTTTTGGATATGCTATAGCTGGTATGTTCTTTTGTCTTCGTCATGAACGAAATATGAAAATTCATTATTTAGCCGCAGTCATTGTTATATGCTGCGGCTTTTATTTCCATATTACGAAAATAGAGTGGATGATATTACTTATTGTAATAGGGAGTGTAATGAGTTTAGAAATGGTAAATACGGCTGTAGAAAAAACAGTAGATTTAGCGACTGCTGATATTCATCCGTTTGCAAAAATTGCAAAGGATGTTGCAGCAGGAGCGGTTTTATTGTTTGCAATTATAGCTGTTATAATTGGTGCTATTATCTTTTTACCGTATATGGTATAGTTGCATTCCGAAGCTTTTATTAAGCTTTGGAAGTGCCGTAAGGGCCTTTAATGAGAGAGTGTATCTCTTCATAGCTGTGAACAGGAAGGATGCGGGAATATGAATAGTAAACAATTAATTTTAGAAGCAATCGAAGCGCGTAAACAAGCGTACGTACCATATTCTAAATTTCAAGTAGGTGCAGCATTATTAACGAGCGATGGAAAAGTATATCGTGGATGTAATGTTGAGAATGCATCATATGGCTTATGTAATTGTGCTGAAAGAACAGCTTTATTTAAGGCGGTTTCTGAAGGAGATAAAGAATTTGTAGCCATTGCGGTTGTAGCAGATACAAAGCGTCCAGTACCTCCTTGTGGAGCATGTCGACAAGTTATGGTAGAATTATGTAAACAGGATACGAAAGTATACTTATCAAATTTACATGGTGACGTTCAAGAGACGACAGTCGGAGAATTGTTACCAGGAGCATTTTTAGCGGAGGATTTACATGAATAGAAAAGGTTATAAATCAGGTTTTGTCTCTATTATTGGCAGACCGAATGTTGGAAAATCTACATTTTTAAACCGTATTATCGGCCAGAAAATTGCTATTATGAGTGATAAGCCACAAACGACTCGTAATAAAATTCAAGGTGTATATACAGAAAATGATTCACAAGTTATTTTCATTGATACACCAGGAATACATAAACCTAAACATAAATTAGGCGACTTCATGGTAAAGATGGCTCAAACGACATTGAAAGAAGTTGATATTGTTCTGTTTATGGTCAATGCAGTTGAAGGATTTGGTCGTGGTGAGGAATTCATCATTGAGAAATTAAAAGAAACGAAACAACCAGTATTTTTAGTAATTAATAAAATTGACCAACTTCATCCAGAACAATTACTAGAGTTAATTGATCAATATCGTAAACTACATGAGTTTGCAGAGATTGTACCAATTTCTGCGTTAGACGGTAATAATGTGGATGCTTTAATTGGAACAATTAAAAAGTATTTACCAGAAGGACCACAATACTATCCAGATAATCAAGTAACGGATCATCCGGAGAGATTTATTATTGCGGAGCTTATTCGTGAGAAAGTACTACATTTAACACGTGAAGAAGTGCCGCATTCTGTGGCTGTTGTTATCGATGCGATTCAAAAGCGTGAGGGCGGCGCAGTTTATATAAATGCAACGATTGTTGTTGAACGTGCATCGCAAAAAGGAATCATCATCGGAAAACAAGGGAAAATGTTAAAAGAAGTTGGTAAGCGAGCTCGTTTTGATATTGAAGCGCTACTTGGTTCTAAAGTATTTTTAGAAGTATGGGTAAAAGTGCAAAAAGATTGGCGTAACAAGCTGTCACAGCTTCGAGACCTTGGTTTCCGTGAAGACGAGTATTAAAATATAGTAAAGCTGTAATCAGTGGATGGTTTGTTCATCCGCTGATTATTGGTTTTTATGAACTTTGATAAATTAGGAAAAATTTTTCTCACATGAAAATGGACAAAATGGGTCAATTTAATAACAACAAAGGAAATTGGTTTATAGGCTACGCTTATTGAGAAAGGTGGATTCTTATGCTAGATTTTACCTGGAAGTTTTTCTCCAAAACAGGAAGCATTGAAACGTACTTGCTTTTGAAAGAAATGGAAAAAGACGTAAACGATGAGATGGATCAACATGAAGAGGAGCTAGCACATCTAGACTCTCCAATTTCTTGACCCGTTTTGTTCAAACCTTGGATGGTGACGAACATGTTTCAAAAAGTTGAGGGCATCGTTATCCGTACGACAGATTACGGAGAAACGAACAAGATTGTTACAATATTCTCAAGAGAACTTGGTAAGATAAGTGCAATGGCAAGAGGGGCAAAAAAACCGAAAAGCCGGTTAGCATCTGTGTCGCAATTAATGACACATGGCCATTTTCTTATTCAAATGGGATCAGGGCTTGGAACATTGCAACAAGGCGAGATTATTTCAACTATGAAAGAAATTCGCGAGGATATATTTTTAACTGCTTATGCATCATTTATTGTTGAGTTAACTGATAAAGCAACAGAAGATAAAAAACATAATCCGTATTTATTTGAAATGTTATATCAAACGTTGCATTATATGTGTGAGGGTGTTGATTCAGAAGTATTATCATTAATTTATCAAACGAAAATGCTTCCGGTATTAGGGATGCGCCCGTACTTTGATATATGTGCGATTTGTCATCAAGAAACAGACTTTGTCGCCTTCTCCGTCAGGGAAGGCGGTTTTCTGTGCTCACGTCATGCAGAGCAAGACCCATATCGTATACCGGTAGGAGAAGCTGTTCATAAATTATTACGTCTTTTCTTCCATTTCGATTTACATAGGCTCGGAAATGTATCGGTAAAGGATAGCACAAAAAAACAAATGCGTTTAGTATTGAATACATATTATGATGAATATTGCGGAATTTATTTGAAATCAAGACGTTTCTTAGAACAACTTGATAAGTTTCAAATATAATTTTGGGCCGTATACGGTCCTTTTTACATACTTTCTTTTTCGAATAGCATATTTAGTATATAATATTTAAGAGATAGTATAACTTTTTTCGTTGTGCATTAAAGGTGGTGATTATCATAGAGCTGAATAAACGGCAAGAACATATCATTCAGATTGTAAAAGATCACGGTCCTATTACAGGGGAATCAATTGCAGCGCAATTGGGTCTAACACGTGCGACGCTAAGACCAGACTTAGCAATTTTAACGATGGCTGGTTATTTAGAAGCACGTCCACGTGTAGGTTATTTTTATACGGGTAAAACTGGGGGACAGCTATTATCTGAAGCTGTTAAGAAAATTAAAGTACAAGATTATCAATCTAGACCGGTTGTAATTGATAAAAATGTTTCCGTATACGATGCAATTTGTACGATGTTTTTAGAGGACGTTGGTACATTGTTCGTTGTAGATCAGATGACTCTATTAGTTGGGGTTGTGTCTCGTAAAGATTTATTAAGAGCGAGCTTAGGAAAGCAGGATTTAACCTCTCTTCCGGTTAATATTATCATGACAAGGATGCCAAACATTGCGATGTGTCGTAGAGAGGATTCTTTATATGATATTGCGATGGAATTAATAGAAAGACAGATTGATGCAATGCCAGTTGTAAAAGATACGAAACAAGGTTTAGAAGTGATTGGGCGAATTACAAAAACAAATATTACACGTGCGTTTGTAAATTTAGTAAATAACGAATAAGTGTAATTTGTTTAAAGTGAGGTAATGTAATGGATAATAAAATCGTATATGTCGTATCTGACTCTGTAGGGGAAACGGCTGATTTGGTTGTTCGAGCAGCAATGGGGCAATTCCCGTTTGCTCCTGATATTAGACGTGTACCGTATGTAGAAGATACAGGGACATTAAAAGAAGTGATTTCGATTGCTAAGAGTAATCAAGCACTTATATGTTTTACGTTAGTTAAGCCTGATATGCGCCAGTATTTAGTGACGGAGGCTGCAAGAGAAGGGGTAGAGGCATACGATATTATCGGCCCTCTTATTGATCAAATTGAAGAAATTACGGGGCAAGTGCCGAGGTATGAGCCAGGTGTTGTCCGTAGGTTAGATGAAGAATACTTTAAAAAAATTGAAGCGATTGAGTTTGCTGTGAAGTATGATGACGGCAGAGATGCAAGAGGTATTTTAAAAGCAGATATCGTGTTGATTGGTGTTTCGCGTACATCAAAAACACCACTTTCTCAATATTTAGCTCATAACAAACGCTTGAAAGTTGCGAATGTACCACTCGTACCAGAAGTTGACCCACCTGAAGAACTATATCAAGTGGCAAAAGAAAAATGTTTCGGTTTGAAAATTACGCCAGATAAGTTAAATCATATTCGAAAAGAACGATTAAAATCACTTGGATTAAGTGATGGAGCAACGTATGCAAATATTAATCGTATTCAAGAAGAAATTGATCACTTTGAGGAAGTAATTAGTAAAATAAATTGCCAAGTAATCGATGTATCCAATAAAGCGATTGAAGAAACAGCAAATATTATTGTGAATGCAGTGCAAAACCAAAAAATGTTTTAGCACATTTACCAAAGGTGAATGTGCTTTTTTCGCTCTGGTGAAATATGATATCTATGGATTTTGTAATAGATTGTAGTGTAATGGTTATACTTATACTCCTTTGTCTTTTAGTATATTCAAGGTGTGAGTTTGTCATCCTGAAATGTAAGATGAAAAAATAAAGGGATATGTAGCGTAGTTGAAGAAAATATATTATAATAAAAAATTGTGATAAAAACCTATATTTTACGTTTAGACTTTAATTTTTCAGAATAAACTAGGGATAGGATTTACGAAAAAGACATGTAATTACGTTAAATCGACAAAATATATACAAGAAAACGCACATTATGGAAGGATTCACAGAAGGGATGTAGAATACAGAAATATGCAAAACATCAACAACATATTAGTTGGTATAGATGCATGTCCCGTGAAGAATGAAATTGTGCAAGTTGGAGCGGAATTTCATGTCGGAATTTTGTTTGTCGCATCATATGCTCATCCTTTAAGGAAATAGCAAGGCAATTGGATCTTTGTAGATACTGAACAAAATGGAGTTGATTGTTATATGGATCAACATGAAAAAGCTACAGATCTCAAGATCAAACAGTATATGTGACTTGCTACTCTTCTTGTAAAAAGGTGTATATGTATTGTTTCTAAGAGGTACATTTGTAACAGATGAGCAAATGTATACAATTTTATATAGCAGGTATGTATCTGCGATTTATGCAGATAAAGGACCTATAGGAAAGGTTCAAAACCGTTTATACAATGTAATCGGCAACACTTTCTAACAAGTTTAGAAAAATATTGTCGAATTATAAAGGAATTTTTTAATTTATATCGAATACAAAATACGACACGGAGATGGAGTTATGGGGAACAGAATTCCCGAAGAAGTTGTTGAACAGATTCGGACATCATCCGATATTGTAGAAGTAATTGGTGAATACGTTCAACTTAGAAAACAGGGGCGTAACTATTTCGGCCTTTGTCCATTTCATGGTGAGAATTCTCCTTCATTCTCTGTTTCATCTGATAAGCAAATTTTTCATTGCTTCGGATGTGGAGAAGGCGGAAATGTATTTTCATTTCTAATGAAAATGGAAGGACTGGCTTTTACCGAGGCTGTTCAAAAGCTAGGCGAAAGAAATGGAATTGCGGTTGCAGAGTACACATCAGGGCAAGGACAACAAGAAGACATATCTGATGACACTGTCATCATGCAACAAGCTCATGAATTATTGAAAAAGTATTATCATCATTTATTAGTAAATACGGAAGAGGGAAATGAAGCACTTTCATATTTATTAAACCGTGGTATTACGAAAGAGATGATTGAGAAGTTTGAAATTGGTTATGCATCACCTGCTTGGGATGCAGCGACGAAAATTTTACAAAAAAGAGGTTTATCGCTGTCTAGTATGGAACAAGCTGGCCTTCTAATAAGAAGTGAGAAGGATGGTAGTCATTACGATCGCTTCCGTGGAAGAGTTATGTTCCCGATCTATACGTTACAAGGTAAGGTGATAGCGTTTAGTGGAAGGGCGTTAGGAGATGACACTCCAAAATATTTAAATAGCCCGGAAACGCCAATTTTTCACAAAAGTAAATTGTTGTATAACTTCCACCAAGCAAGACCGTTTATTAGAAAGCGTGGGCAAGTGGTTCTTTTTGAAGGATATGCCGATGTACTAGCTGCGGTAAAAAGTGGCGTGGAAGAAGCCGTTGCGACAATGGGAACGGCTTTAACTGAAGAACAAGCAAAACTTCTGCGACGTAACGTTGAAACTGTTGTTCTTTGCTATGATGGTGATAAAGCAGGGCGAGAAGCGACGATGAAAGCAGGGCAATTATTGCTAAAAGTTGGTTGCCAAGTGAAAGTCACATCCTTGCCAGATAAGCTTGATCCTGATGAATATGTGCAACAATATGGGACTACCGCTTTTGAAAATCTTGTGAAATCAAGTGTGAGTTTTGTTGGTTTTAAAATAAATTATTTGCGTTTAGGGAAAAATTTGCAAGATGAGTCTGGCAAAGAAGAATATGTGAAAAGTGTTTTAAAAGAGTTATCGTTGTTACAAGATGCGATGCAGGCAGAGTCATATTTGAAGTCATTATCGCAAGAATTTTCGTATTCAATGGAAACACTTTTGAATCAATTGCACCAATATCGCAAAGAACAAAAGGTACAGCAAAAACAAATAAAGCAGGTTGCTAAACCGTCTCAAGTCGTTCAAACAAAACCGAAGTTAACAGGTTTTGAAAGAGCGGAAAGAGAAATTATTTACCATATGTTGCAAAGTGCAGAAGTAGCTGTTCGTATGGAATCCCATATAGAAGATTTTCATACAGAAGAACATAAAGGGATTTTATATGAACTATACGCATATTATGAAAAGGGAAATGAACCTTCAGTCGGAACATTTTTAAGTTGGCTCTCTGATGAAAAGTTGAAAAATATTATCACTGATATTTCGACGGATGAATTTATTAATCCAGAATACACAGAAGAAGTGTTGCAAGGCCATTTGGAGACGCTTAGACGCCATCAGGAAAAACTTGAAAAGATGGAGATCATCTTTAAAGTGAAACAAATGGAAAAAACAGATCCTGTAGAGGCTGCTAAATATTATGTAGCATATTTACAAAATCAAAAAGCGAGAAAATAGCTTTTTTGATAAAGTTTTAGTATAATGAATGTTTGTATCTCGCGTAAGGAGGGGAACAGATGGCTGACAAACCAGCTCGTTCTAAACAAATTGAAACTGAAATGACCCTTGAGCAAGTGAAAGAGCAACTCACTGAGCTCGGAAAAAAACGTGGCGTTCTTACATATGAAGAGATTGCAGAACGCATGAATGGATTTGAAATTGAATCCGATCAAATGGATGAATACTATGAATATTTAGGTGAACAAGGCATTGACTTAGTTGGTGATAATGACAACGAAGAAGGCCCTAATAATCGCCAAATTACAAAAACAGAAGAAGAGTTTGACCTCAATGATTTAAGTGTACCACCTGGGGTTAAAATCAACGATCCTGTTCGTATGTATTTAAAAGAAATTGGTCGTGTAGACTTACTATCTGCAGAAGAAGAAATTCGACTTGCAACGCGTATTGAAGAAGGCGATGAAGAAGCGAAACGTCGTCTTGCAGAAGCAAACTTACGTCTTGTAGTAAGTATTGCAAAGCGCTACGTAGGCCGTGGTATGCTTTTCTTAGACTTAATTCAAGAAGGTAATATGGGTCTAATTAAAGCTGTTGAAAAGTTCGATTATCGTAAAGGTTTCAAATTTAGTACGTATGCAACTTGGTGGATTCGCCAAGCTATTACACGTGCCATTGCAGACCAAGCGCGAACAATTCGTATTCCAGTTCATATGGTTGAAACGATTAATAAGTTAATTCGTGTACAACGTCAATTATTACAAGATTTAGGTCGCGAACCGTCTCCTGAAGAGATTGGTGAAGAAATGGATCTTGCTCCAGAAAAAGTACGTGAAATCTTAAAAATTGCACAGGAGCCAGTTTCTCTTGAAACACCAATTGGTGAAGAAGATGACTCCCATTTAGGTGACTTTATTGAAGACCAAGAAGCAACATCGCCTGCGGACCATGCAGCCTATGAATTGCTAAAAGAACAATTAGAAGATGTGTTAGATACACTAACAGATCGTGAAGAAAATGTTCTGCGTCTTCGTTTCGGTTTAGATGATGGACGAACTCGTACGCTTGAAGAAGTTGGGAAAGTATTCGGCGTAACGAGAGAGCGTATCCGTCAAATTGAAGCAAAAGCACTTCGCAAATTAAGACATCCAAGTCGTAGTAAGCGTCTTAAGGATTTCTTAGAATAGGTTATTTTTTAAGTTTACTTCACCTTTGTGAAGTAAACTTTTTTATTTTGTTAATTTTTGTTAAAATTTAGCTATCGGCAACGATTACAATTTCTTGTAATTTATTTTACAGAATTGTCTTTTGATTTGCAAATGCTCATTTTTCGATTTTTCGATTAATTTTGTTTATTCTATACAAAAATATATGTAGAAAAGCGAAAAATATGATGAGAAACGTTAATAATTATCGAAATAATAAGCTATATGACAATAAAAAACAATAAACTGAATTTATGGAATATTTTTAACAAGTAGTAGTTTACTCTTTTCTGATAGAGCGTTTTCAAGTACAATGGAAATGACTGAATCATCTAACTATTTAGGGGTATAGAGGGGGGAGAAGAGATATGAAACGTAATCCGCTGATTCCGTTCGCTCTTATTGCAGCATTAGGTATTATCGTTATGTTTGTATTTTCATTTCAGGGGCTAAATAAATCTAAAGAGTTAGCTGATGCAAAAAATGGCGGGAAGCCAGCACAAACAGCATCAAAACCAGAGGATATTGTGAAGCAAAGCTGTACGAGCTGCCACGGTGATCAGTTACAAGGGGCGGTAGGACCTAACTTACAAAAAATTGGTGGGAAACTTTCAAAGGATGAAATTAAAGAAATTCTTTCGAAAGGAAAGGGCAATATGCCTGCCAATATAGTTCCAGCTGATCAAGCCACTAAAGTAGCTGATTGGTTATCGAAGAAGAAATAAAGTCCCGTATGACAAGCCTTTTGCTTATGCAAAGGGCTTGTTTTTCTATATTTTCTAAAATACGATGAATGATAGAGAAATGAATTGTTGTTATGGGCTTGCAACAACTACTATAAATTCATTATCATGGAGACAGACTGACAAGAGAAGGAGTAATGGAAATACATGAATGAAGTAAAGCTTTCAAAACGATTAGAAGAAGTTGTGCGTGAAATACCAGTAGGATCTACAGTTGCTGATATTGGATCGGATCATGCGTATTTACCGTGTTATACAATTATAAATAATATTGCTACAAAAGCAGTTGCAGGAGAAGTTGTAGATGGACCATTTCGTTCTGCACAAGCAACTGTAGCTGAAAGTGGCTTACAAGATAAAGTAGATGTACGTAAAGGGAATGGATTAGCTGTTATCGCACCAGGAGAAGTAGATGTTATTACGGTTGCTGGAATGGGCGGAGCGTTAATTCGTGACATTTTAGAAAGTGGTAAAGAAAAATTAGAAGGTGTAACACGTTTAATTTTACAGCCGAATATTGCAGCGCATCATATTCGTGAATGGTTTGTTGAAAATGGTTGGGAGCTTATCCATGAAAAAATCGTAAAAGAAGATGGGAAAATTTACGAGATTTTAGTAGGAGAGCGAGGAAATGTCGAAGCACCTTACTCGGAAAATAAACAAGCGGGATTGTTTATGGGGCCATTTCTAATAAAAGAGAAAAATGAAGCTTTTGGTGAGAAATGGGAAGGGGAATTGAAAAACTTCCAAAATATTTTAAAACAGTTAGAACGTGCGGCTAATTCTGAAGAAACAAAAGCGAAACGTGCAGAAGTAGAAGCGAAAATGAAAATGATAGGGGAGATTTTATCATGAGTAAAATTCCAAACGGCCATGAAATTATTTCTTTATTTGAAAGTATGTATCCGAAGCATTTGGCGATGGAAGGAGATAAAATTGGTCTGCAGATTGGAGCGCTTAATAAATCTGTACAACACGTATTGATTGCGTTAGATGTAACGAAGGAAGTTGTGGAGGAAGCGATTCAATTAGGAGCGAATGTCATTATCGCGCATCATCCTTTAATTTTTAATCCGTTAAAAGCGATTCATACAGATAAAGCGTACGGAAGAATTATTGAAACGTGTATTAAAAATGATATTGCCATTTATGCAGCGCATACAAATGTGGATGTTGCCAAGGGCGGAGTAAATGATTTACTTGCTGAGGCGTTAGGGTTGCAAAATACAGAAGTTCTAGCACCAACATATGCGGAAGAAATGAAAAAAGTTGTTGTGTTTGTGCCAGTAACTCATGCAGAAGAAGTACGAAAAGCATTAGGAGACGCAGGTGCTGGTCATATCGGCAATTATAGCCACTGTACGTTTAGTAGCAAGGGTACAGGTACGTTTGTACCTCAAGAGGGGACAAATCCTTATGTAGGGGAAACTGGACAGTTAGAGCGCGTAGAAGAAGTGCGGATCGAAACGATTATTCCAGTTTCACTACAACGAAAAGTGATTAAAGCGATGGTAACGGCACATCCATATGAAGAAGTAGCGTATGATGTGTATCCACTTGATAACAAAGGCGAAACATTAGGGCTTGGGAAAATAGGATACTTAAAAGAAGAAATGACACTTGGACAGTTTGCAGAACATGTAAAGCAATCATTAGATGTAAAGGGTGCACGAGTTGTTGGGAAATTAGATGATAAAGTGCGCAAAGTAGCTGTACTTGGTGGTGATGGTAACAAATACATCAATCAAGCTAAATTTAAAGGAGCGGATGTATATGTAACAGGTGACATGTATTATCATGTTGCTCATGATGCGATGATGCTCGGTTTAAATATAGTTGACCCAGGACATAACGTTGAAAAAGTAATGAAGCAAGGTGTGCGAAAGCAATTACAAGAAAAAGTGGATGCAAAGAAACTCAATGTACACATTCATGCTTCGCAATTACATACAGATCCATTTACATTTGTATAAGAAAAATAAAAACCGTTGCTCATATAGGCAACGGTTTTTATTATTGTTCTTTTTTCACTTTTACACGAGGTAATATTTTTTGTAACGGTACTTTTCGAACTCTCTCCCATGTAGCGGGATTCATTGGGTCATATTGATCTAAGAAAGCGATAACTTCTTTTGTAATTGGAGTTGGAGTAGAAGCACCTGCTGTAACAGCTACGTTTTCTACACCTTGTAGCCACTCTAATTGGATTTCGCTTACATCAGCAACTCGATATGCTTTTGTACCTGCGATTTCTTGTGATACTTGTGCTAAGCGATTTGAATTGTTACTTTTCGGATCACCAACAACAATTGTTAAGTCTGCAACATCAGCTTGTTTAGCGACAGCTTCTTGGCGAACTTGGGTTGCTAAACAAATTTCTTTATGGAATTCTGCTGTTGGGAATTTTTTTTGAATGTCCTCCATCAAATGTTGAACATCCCATTGACTCATTGTTGTTTGATTCGTTACTAAAATTTTATCTGTTGGGATTTCTAATGTTTTTAAATCATCGGCTCTTTCGATAAGGTGAACGATGTCAGGTGCAATACCGACTGCGCCTTCTGGCTCTGGATGATTTTTTTTACCGATATAAATGACATGATACCCTTCCGCTTTCTTAGCTTCGATAAGGTCATGCGTCTTGGTAACATCTGGACAAGTGGCATCGATTGTTGTTAAACCTTTTTCTTTTGCGCGTTGTTTAACTTCTGGAGAAACACCGTGTGCAGTGAAAATAACAGTACCAGAATCAATTTTATCTAAAATTTCTAAGCGACTTGGACCGTCTAATGTGATGATTCCATCTTCTTCAAAAGCGTCTGTAACATGTTTATTGTGAACAATCATACCTAAAATATAAATGGGTCTCGGCAATGATTTATCTAATGCGGCGTTACGTGCAATTACCATTGCATCGACAACACCGTAGCAATAACCACGAGGGGAAATTTTAACAATTTTCATATGAGTAATCCTCTCCTTCTAAACAAGGGATACTTTTGTGCATAGTCTTTTACATTATAAAGGAGGAGTGGATAGAAAACAAAGGATTGTTACACATATAGTTTTGGTTTTGTTGCTGTTTGTTGAACTGGTTCTTTCGGTAACTCTTTTTCTATTACAGGTTCAATCACTATTTTCTTTCGTTTTCGTTTCTTTTTTTGAGGTGTAGGAGGCGGACTTTTTACCTCAACTGGCTCTGTTACATTTTCCGTTTGATTTTCTTCCGTACTTTTTCCAGAGGTGAGGATTTTAACAATGCTTGGTAGACTACGCATAATAGGACCGTACTGTTCGACGACAGGACCTACAGATTGAACGACTTGGGATACTTTTTCGATGTTATTTATCATATTAGTTGGATTCGAAATTAAATTCGAAAAAAAACTGCCGATGCCACTGCTTGCTGCAGCTGTAGTTGCTGCCCCGCCGCGCGTTTCATTTGATTCATACATTTGAGGCGGTATCATTTGCTCAGGATGTTGCTGCATGTATGGGTGATATTGTGGATGTTGCTGAGGATATTGTTGCTGGTATTGCTGCTGATATTGCTGTTGATATTGCTGCGGCGGTGGTTGCTGATGCATCATCGATGGGCCTTCCATTTGTCGGTAAGGCGGAACCATTTGCATAAAAGGCTCGGTTGGATCGTGTTTTTTAAAAAGCTTAGCAAGAAAACCTTTCTTTTTTTGCGCCATTGGTGGTAGTTGTGGAATGGGATATGGTGTATAAGGTTGTTGTCCTTGATTCGGATACATTTGCCTTGTAGGGGATTTCGGAAACATGTGAGAAATCCTCCTTTCTTCAGTTAGGTATATACACATACAATATGCAATAAAAGGGAAGAAGGTTAGTTTTTGAAGTGAAAACCTAAACTAAAGATGGATTTTACTTGTAGATTTCGATATAATGTAGACTTGACTGATTTGTGCGCGCAGTAGAAATTTTAGAAAGAAGGTGTAACTTATGACACAAAAAACTTTTACACAGTATGATTTTAAACCATTTTTAATAGATGCAGTTCGTGAACTACGCTTTACAGAGCCGACAGGAATTCAGCAGAAAATTTTCCCGGTCGTGAAAAAAGGTGTAAGTGTAATTGGGCAATCCCAAACAGGTTCTGGGAAAACACATGCATACTTACTTCCTACATTAAACAGAATTAATGCAAGCCGTGAAGAAGTACAACTTGTTATTACAGCACCTACTCGTGAGTTAGCACAACAAATTTACGAAGAGATTGTGAAATTAACAAAATTCTGTGCGGAAGATCAAATGATTACAGCGCGTTGTTTAATTGGTGGAACTGATAAACAACGTTCAATTGAAAAATTGAAAAAACAACCTCATATCGTAGTTGGGACACCAGGGCGTATTAAAGACTTAGTTGAAGAACAAGCATTATTTGTTCATAAAGCAAATACGATTATTGTCGATGAAGCAGACTTAATGCTTGATATGGGATTTATTCATGATGTAGATAAAATTGCAGCACGTATGCCTAAAAACTTGCAAATGCTAGTTTTCTCTGCAACAATTCCTCAAAAACTAAAACCGTTTCTGAAGAAATATATGGAGAATCCAGAGCATATTCATATCAATCCAAAACAAGTTGCAGCTGGAAACATTGAACACTATTTAGTGCCTTCTAAACATCGTAATAAAATTGATTTAGTGAATAAAATGCTACTTCAATTTAAACCGTATTTAGCAGTTGTTTTCACGAATACGAAAAAGATGGCGGATCAAGTTGCTGATGGATTAATGGAACGCGGCTTAAAAGTTGGACGAATTCACGGGGATTTATCACCACGTGATCGTAAAAAAATGATGAAACAAATTCGTGACCTTGAATTCCAATATATTGTTGCGACTGATTTAGCAGCACGTGGTATTGATATTGAAGGGATTAGCCATGTTATTAACTATGAGCTACCATCAGATTTAGATTTCTTCGTTCACCGCGTTGGAAGAACAGCACGTGCGGGGCATTCTGGTATTGCAGTGACGATTTATGATCCAGCAAACGAAGAAGCGTTAGATAGCTTAGAAAAACAACGTCATATCGAGTTTAAACATGTAGATTTACGTGGAGATGAGTGGGCGGATTTAGGTGAGCGTCGTCGTCGTAAGAGCCGTAAAAAACCAAATGACGAACTTGATGTTATGGCAACGAAAGTTATTAAAAAACCGAAAAAAGTAAAACCAAACTATAAACGTAAACTTGCAACAGAACGTGACAAAGTGAAGAGAAAATATAGCAATAAAAAAAGATAAGGGGTTTCCCTTATCTTTTTTTAATCCCGCTAATTTAAATGAAGAGTATAGTCTGTTTAAATAGTCAAATAAATTTGTGTAGTGCGTCTTTTGTGAACAAACAATTCACTACATATTTCTACAAATTATGCTATCATTATATCTATTGTATATTGAAGAGGTGATTGTATGTTAAAGATTGGATCTCATGTTTCCATGAGTGGTAAGAAAATGTTATTAGCAGCAAGTGAAGAGGCTGTTTCATATGGTGCAACGACGTTTATGATTTATACAGGTGCACCGCAAAATACACGAAGAAAACCAATTGAAGAATTGAACATAGAAGCAGGAAGAAAACATATGGAGCTGAATGGAATTGAGGAGATTATCGTCCATGCACCGTATATTATTAATGTTGGGAATACGACAAAGCCAGAAACATTCCAATTAGGTGTAGACTTCCTTCGTATGGAAATTGAAAGAACATCGGCATTAGGTGTAGCGAAACAAATTGTTCTTCACCCAGGAGCGCACGTTGGTGCTGGAGCAGATGCTGGTATTCAACAAATTATTAAAGGGCTTAATGAAGTATTAACGCCAGAACAGACGGTTAACATTGCATTAGAGACGATGGCAGGAAAAGGAACAGAATGCGGTCGTAGCTTTGAAGAAATTGCAAAGATTATTGATGGTGTAAAATATAATGAAAAGCTATCTGTATGCTTTGATACGTGCCATACGCACGATGCAGGATATGATATTGTAAATGACTTTGACGGCGTGTTAAACGAATTTGATAAGATCGTTGGTATAGATCGTTTACAAGTACTTCATATTAACGATAGTAAAAATGTACGCGGAGCAGGAAAAGACCGTCATGAAAATATTGGATTTGGTCACATTGGGTATAAAGCATTGCATCACATTGTACATCATCCACAGTTAATGCATGTACCAAAAATTCTTGAAACACCGTATGTAGGGGAAGATAAAAAAGATAAGAAACCACCATACAAATTGGAAATCGAAATGCTGAAAAACGGTAATTTTGATGAAGGGATTCTTGAAAAAATTAAAGCACAATAAGGAGGGGAAATCCCCTCCTTATTTTAGTAGTTGCTGAAATAATGTATTTACTTGTTGGGCAGTGGCAGGGGAAGTTACTCTTGCGATCTGTTTTAAGAGCTCTAGTCGCTCGTTGTTATCGTAAATATTAATATTTTTACCTTTCATAAGTAAAACGATTTGGTCAGCTTGTGCAGTCGTAATAGAAACTTCATATTCTTTGCTATATTTTAATAACTCTTTTGTAGAAATATGATTTAATTTTTTATTAACAATTTGTTTTATGAGGTTCATCTTGTTATCCTCCTTCACGCGTTCTTCTATCGAAATATATGAGCATATAGCTTGTACATATTCGTATGGAGTTTCTTTTTTCATGAGGAAAAGAAGCGTATGTTATAATATAAGGACAAAACTACAGAAAAAGAGTAAAGGGAGGACCTATGGAGCAAAAGCAACATCGAAAAGAAAGTGTTATTCATCTCATTTATCGTTTAGTTATGATTATTTTTGGAGCAGCATGCGCGGCGGTAGCGATTGAACTATTTTTAATGCCAAATAAAATTATTGATGGTGGAATTATTGGTATTTCTCTTATATTAGATTATCTTACTCCTAACATTTGGTGGTTAAGTTTTTCTACTTTAGTCGTTGTTCTCAATATCCCATTTATGTATTCGGGTTATAAGCAAATTGGAAAAACATTTATGTTATCTTCGACATTTGGTATTGTAGCGTTAGCTTTCATTGAGTCAACGTTACATGCGGTGCCACCATTTACAACAGAACCTATTTTAGCGACAGTGTTTGGTGGGCTTATTTTAGGTCTTGGTGTAGGACTTGTAATTCGTCATGGTGGGTCGTTAGATGGAACTGAAATTATGGGGATTTTATTAACGAAGAAATTACCGTTCTCTGTTGGTGAATTCGTAATGTTTGTGAACTTATTTATTTTTGCATGGGCAGCATTTGTGTTTGGTGTGGAACAAGCGATGTATTCTGTTATGACCTACTATATTGCATTTAAAACGATCGATACAGTAATTCAAGGGCTAGATGAAACGAAGGCGGTTTTAATTGTATCTGATCAATACGAGGAAGTATCAAACGCGATTTTGCATCGTCTTGGCCGTGGAACTACAAAGCTGGTAGCAAAAGGTGGTTACACGGATAAAGAAAAAGAAGTTATTTATGCAGTTGTAACGCGTCTAGAAGTGACGAAGTTAAAATCAATTGTGCATGAAATTGATGAAAATGCGTTTGTGACGATTATGAACACGCAAGAGACAAATGGTGGTAAGTTTAAATCGGCTATTCACTAAAAATTTATAGGAATATTTTTCGAAAGCAGAGAATTTTTCTCTGCTTTTTGTTATAATAGTAAGGTTTCTTGAAAAAATAGATATATTTTAGGCAGATTGGTTTACAACTATAATAAGCTGTACTATAATTCAAATAGATATAAATCGGAATCATTCTGAATTAAAATAGGTGAGATGCTATGAATAATATATTAGAGATTGAAGGTTTAACATTCCGATACGAAGATCGGAATGTGTTAGAAAATATTAATTTGCAAGTTCCGAAGGGAGCTTTTTTAGGTTTAGTGGGACCGAATGGTTCAGGTAAATCAACTTTACTTAAGTGTTTATTAGGCGTTTTAAAGCCAAAAGAAGGAAGCATTCGCGTGTTTGGCGTTGATAGTAAGAAGTTTAAGGAATGGAACAAAGTTGGTTATGTATCCCAAAAGGCAAATAGTTTCAATTCTGGTTTTCCAGCAACTGTTTCTGAAGTTGTGTCAATGGGACTTGTTTCGAAAAAAGGGCTTTTTCGCTTTTTCACAAAAGAAGATAAGAAAAAGGTAGAAAAAGCAATTGCTGATGTAGGGATGAGTGAGTTTCAAGGTCGTAACATTGGAGAGCTTTCTGGTGGACAGCAACAGCGTGTATTTATTGCTCGTGCGCTCGTTAGTGATCCTGAATTGCTTATTTTAGACGAGCCTACTGTTGGAATTGATGTAAAAAATGTGGAAAGTTTTTACGAAATATTAGAGGATTTAAACAAAAGATTGGGAATCACATTAATTCTTGTTACTCATGATATGGGAGCTGTTACCGAAAAAGTAACACATGTTGCATGCCTAAACCAACATCTACATTTCCATGGAAATGTAGAGAAGTTCCGAGAGTTAGAAGATGCAGAAATGTCGGTCTTATATGGACATCATGTTCATCGTTTAGAACACGAACATGAGCATCACGGGAGGATATAATGATACAAGATTTTTTACAATATGACTTTTTACGTAATTCTTTATACGCAGGTATTTTAATTGGACTTGTTGCACCGCTAATTGGTGTGTTTGTTGTTATTCGTCGTTTATCTCTTATTGCGGATGCATTAAGTCACGTGACGTTATCAGGTATTGCAGCAAGTTTATTACTTGAAAAAACCATTTTTACAGGTGGATTTTTAAACCCCTTATATATGGGGATGATTTTTTCAATTGGTGGAGCGCTACTAATCGAAAAGTTAAGAACTGTATATAAGCACTATCAAGAATTAGCAATTCCGATTATCCTTTCGGCAGGGATGGGAGTTGGAGTTATTTTCATTTCACTTGCAAATGGATTTAACACAGACTTATTTAGTTATTTATTTGGTAGTGTTAGTGCTGTAACAAGTACGGATTTAATTATTATTGGGATTGTAGCAATTGTTGTTGTTGCGACAATTATTTTATTATATAAAGAGCTGTTTCTACTATCATTTGATGAGGAATACGCAGTATCAACTGGTTTAAGAGCGAAATGGATTCACTTTATTTTCATTATATTAGTTGCTCTTGTCATTGCAGTATCAATGCGTGTAGTAGGGGTTCTTCTCGTATCATCATTAATGACGTTGCCAGTTGCAGCGAGTATTCGTATTGCTAAAGGATTTAAACAAACAATTTTCTTTTCCATTTTATTTGGTGAAATTGCAGTTATTGGTGGAATGTTTGCTTCGTATCAACTTGATTTAGCGCCAGGTGGTACAATTGTTATGATAGCAGTTCTTATTTTAATCGGTGCGATTTTATGGAAGAAGAAAAAAACTGCATAAAGTAGGGATAGGTATGAATCTAACGGAAGCTTTACGCCTAATGAAAGAAAAAGGATACAAACATACTGGAAAAAGAGAAGAGATGCTCAGATTATTTGCAGCACATAATCGTTATTTAACTGCGAAAGACGTTTTAGAGCATATGAAAGACGACTATCCAGGGCTTAGTTTTGATACGATTTATCGTAACTTAACAGTTTTTGCTGAGATTGGTGTTTTAGAACAAACGGAATTAAATGGTGAAAAACATTTTCGTTTTACTTGTTCTATTATGGAACATCATCATCATTTTATTTGTTTGGATTGTGGGGGGACGAAAGAGATTACTTCCTGCCCAATGGATTTTATGAATAAAGATTTTACTGGTTATGAAGTAACGGGTCATAAGTTTGAAATATATGGTCGTTGTCCAAAATGTGCAAAGTAAAAGCTCGTCGGTTATATAACTGACGAGCTTTTTTACGTAGAAAAGAAGGTTGCTCACAAATATTGTGGCAACCTTCTTTTTATTGTTCTTGTGTCTCTTTTTCTTTTTCTCGTTCAGCAGCCATTTCAGCAGCAATTACGTCGATTTCTTTTTTCAGTTCTTCTACCATTGTTTCTTCTGGTACTTTACGAACGACTTGCCCTTTACGGAATAATAATCCCTCTCCACGTGCACCAGCAATACCGATATCAGCTTCACGAGCTTCACCAGGGCCATTTACAGCGCAACCAAGTACTGCAACTTTAATTGGTACTTGAAGTGTAGAGATGTATTCTTCCACTTCGTTAGCGATGCTAATTAAATCGATTTCAATACGACCACAAGTTGGACAAGAGATAAGTGTCGCTGCGTTAGACGCAAGACCGAATGATTTTAATAATTCACGAGCAACTTTTACTTCTTCAACTGGATCAGCACTTAATGAAATACGTAGTGTATTTCCGATGCCTTTACTTAAGATTGCTCCAAGACCAGCGGCACTTTTTACAGTTCCAGCAAACAATGTTCCAGATTCTGTAATACCTAAATGTAATGGGTAATCAAAAGCGCGAGCAGCTTTCTCGTATGCTTCGATTGCTAAGTTAACATCAGAGGCTTTCATAGATACGATAATATCGTGGAAATCTAAGTCCTCTAAAATTTTAATATGATGTAGCGCGCTCTCAACCATACCATCTGCAGTTGGGTACCCGTACTTTTCTAAAATGTGACGCTCTAATGAACCGGCGTTTACACCAATACGGATTGGAATACCGCGCTCTTTTGCTGCATTTACAACAGCTTCTACTTTATGGCGACGACCAATATTACCTGGATTGATACGTACTTTATCAATGCCACCTTCAATTGCTTTTAAAGCAAGGCGATAATCAAAATGAATATCAGCAACAAGTGGAATGTTGATTTGTTTTTTTATATCAGCAATAGCATCTGCTGCGCGTTCATCTGGAACGGCAACGCGGACGACTTGACAGCCGGCTTCTTCTAAACGCTTGATTTCAGCAACTGTTGCTTCAACATCATGTGTTTTTGTTGTTGTCATACTTTGTATAATTAATTCATTATTACCGCCGATTGTTAAATTACCGACTTTAACTGGACGTGTTTTTGTACGATGAGTCATTTCATTCACGAATAGATCGCTCTCCTTATAAAAGAAGTTTCTTATTTAGTCCCTCATATCAATGATAGTATACGTGATATAGGGCTATAGAAACCGAAGTGCTCGGTTTCACTTTTACTATTGTATCAGCGCCTTTATGTAATTGACAAGGATTAAGTGATAGCTTATTGATATAACGGGAATTTATAAGACTTTCCAATTTGGATTTTTGTAGCAGATGTACTTTTGTTTAATAGTTTAAAGTCGTCAATGACTTTTTCTATGGAAGGAATTTTTTTCTTGTTAATTTGTTCTGTAATAGAAAGAACTGTCTCACCAGTTTTTACTTCAATTGTTTTATAAGATGTATCCGTTTCTTTTTCTGTTTTATTCTCTTTATTTTGTTGGTTGTCTGCGTTCTCTTTTTTAATCGTTTGGGCAGAGGTTGTTTTTTTATATGAACTTAACATCGGTAAAGTACCGATTTTTATATCGTAATAAAATACATAACCGAGAACAAGCACGAATAGGAATATACCTAACCTCTTCATATTCTTCACTCCTTTGCTAGGAATATATGCTTGTCCAAAAAAAAAATGCCTATTTAGGCATTTTTTTATTTTTCTTTCGGTTGGGGTACCTCTTTAATCGTTAAGTATAGAACGATTAAAACAACAGCGATATAAATGAATGTTGCCCCAGGTACGACGATTTTGAATAAATCCATAATCATGAAGAAAATGGTTGGGATTGTGTAGCTGTATGCAGTTAGTGTCCAAACTTGTTTATAGGATAGTTTACGTTGACCGCTCATAGCAGAACCGATGAACGCAAGTAAAGTCACGCCTACAAAAGTGATGAATAATTGGAATAGGTACACTAAGAATCCGATAACGAATAATAAAATTGGATAAATATTATCGAATAAAGAAATAAATTCTTGTAGATCTTTTTTCTCAAGAGATGCACCTAACAAATCGTTATAAGAATACGTTTGTGTTTGACCATTTCCCATAGAGACTACTTTATCTTTTAAAACAAATAAACCTGTTTTATTTTGATATTTTTCTAGGTCTGTTGAATTTGGATCAAATACGAAAAGTGCATTTCCTTCTTCTTTTTCAATGGGTTGATCAATATCGGCTTTTAGTTCGCCATTTTCAATCTTAAAGTCAGGTAAATCTTTATCGATGACTTGATTTACCATGCCTACACCATCTTGGATAAAACTACCGTACAAAAAAGTTCTTGGAATAGTAGTAATTAAGCAAAGTAGCATAATATACAAAATGGTTTTACCGATTTTTTGAAAACGGAATAGCGCCATATCTTTAGGCGAGTATATGCTTTTTACGAATTGGGTAAATATGGACATAGATTCACTTCCTTTATGTATGTATAAAATCATTGTAACGTAGGAATCTAGAGAATCTCAAGATATATTATATTTACATATAGTGGAGATAACTAAATTTCTTTTTATTAACTTTCTTCTTTTAAATAAGAAAAATACAATTGACACTTTTCTTTTCTATATGGTAAATTTATCTTACCTTTCTTAAAGGGCATATCCGATAGGAATTCCTTTATTTGATATGTTGTTACATACATAATTGTGGACCCTTAGCTCAGCTGGTTAGAGCAGACGGCTCATAACCGTCCGGTCGTAGGTTCGAGTCCTACAGGGTCCATATCCATTTCGCATGTTTATTATGTTAGCAGGAAGCTTCCTTGTAGAAGGAAGCTTTTTTTACGGAATATATGAGCATTTTAATTGAAAAGAAGTGGGAATTTTGCTACTTTAATGATAGCAAGACAATGTGATTTATTTGTTTGCACCCTATGGCAATTAGGGTAGAATGAAGTTGTATGTCACTAAGTGGCAATACATAAACTGGGAGGAATATAACAATGGCAAAACACGAATTACCAAATTTACCTTATGCGTATGATGCTTTAGAGCCTCACTTTGACAAAGAAACAATGAACATCCATCATACAAAACATCACAACACGTATATTACAAACTTAAACGCTGCTTTAGAAGGTCATGCAGAATTAGCTGACAAAAGCGTAGAAGAATTAGTTGCAAACTTAAACGAAGTACCAGAAGCGATCCGTACAGCAGTACGTAACAATGGTGGCGGACACGCTAACCATACATTCTTCTGGACAATCTTATCTCCAAACGGCGGAGGACAACCTGTAGGTGAACTTGCAACTGCAATTGAAGCGAAATTCGGTAGCTTCGATGCATTCAAAGAAGAATTCGCAAAAGCTGGCGCAACTCGCTTCGGTTCTGGTTGGGCTTGGTTAGTAGTAAACAATGGTGAGTTAGAAGTAACAAGCACTCCAAACCAAGATTCTCCTTTAACTGAAGGTAAAACTCCAGTTATCGGTTTAGATGTTTGGGAGCACGCTTACTACTTAAACTACCAAAACCGTCGTCCAGACTACATCGGCGCATTTTGGAACGTTGTAGATTGGAACGCTGCTGAAAAACGTTACCAAGAAGCAAAATAATCGTAATAAATATAGAAAAAGCTAGGGGAGAGCCCCTAGCTTTTTTCTATGCTTTCCTTTTACATAATTGGGCTTGTCTTTGGAAGACTAGAACATGAAGTAAAGGAGAGTTGTGTATGAAGTGGAAACATATAATTGGTGACGTTGAAGTGAATCGGGATTTAGTGTTATTGCTCCTTATAGGAGGTTTATACACGCTCGCAATTTCTTTATCGAATACGTTTGTAAATATTTATTTATGGAAGCAAACACAAAATTATGTGAATCTTGGCTTGTATAATTTGGCCAGCGTTGTATTACAGCCTCTCACATTTCTTGTAGGGGGGAAATTAGCGAAACGTATCGATCGCTCGATTTTATTACGAATAGGAGTAGGAACGCTCGCAATTTTTTTTATCGTTGTTTTAGTGGCTGGAAAAAGTGCTTCTCAGTATATTTTATTAATGGGGGCTCTTTTAGGAGTAGGATACGGTTTTTACTGGTTGGCTTTTAACTTATTGACATTTGAAATTACAGAACCAGAAACAAGAGATTTCTTTAATGGATTTCTTGGACTTCTTACATCTTTCTCTGGGATGATTGGACCAATAGCAGCAGGATACACAATTTCACGCATGGAGAAATGGAGTGGTTATACTGTTATATTCTTTCTTTCATTAGTTTTATTTGCAATTGCTGTCGTCTTAAGTTTCTTTTTATCTAAAAGAGAATGTGAAGGGCGTTATGAAATTGTACAAGTATTGAAAGAACGAAGAGTTGATAAAAATTGGGGAAAGATTACACGAGCTCATTTTTTCCAAGGATTGAGAGAAGGAACGTTTATTTTTGTCATTTCAGTATATGTGTATTTAGCAACTAATAGTGAGTTCGCATTAGGGAAATATAGTTTAGTGAACTCTGCTGTATCCTTTGTATGTTATTACTTGGTCGCTCGCATGTTAAAGAAAGAGTGGCGAAAAAAAGCAATTTTACTTGGGGGCATTATTTTATATGCTGTCGTCTTTTTAGTTATTTTCAATGTTACATACACGAAATTACTTATTTATGCGGCATGTATTGCGGTTGCATATCCTATTTTACTTGTTCCATACGGGTCAATGACATATGACGTAATTGGTAGAGCTAAAAATGCGAGAGAATGGCGTGTGGAATATGTCGTTGTCCGGGAGTTATGGTTAAATGCCGGAAGAATCTGTTCCATTTTAAGTTTTTTATGTGCTGTACTATTCTTTCCACCTGAAAAAAGTTTACCTTACTTATTATGTATTTTAGGTGCTGGACATTTTCTTATTTATTTTGCAGTTAAAAATGTCAAATATGATGGGGAAAATGCAGATAAAACAAGTGTTGTAACGCAAGGAACTACGCAGAATCAAACTGAACCAGAAGGTTAACTTCTCGTTTGTTTTATGCTAGAATAGAAAAAGATGTAAAACAGCAGTGAGGACACCTGTATGAAGGTGTCCCTTTCACATTACATAGCTGTTGGTAGAGGGGGTTTGTATGAGCAAGAAGCAGAAGCAAAATAAGAAAAAGACCCACGTTCCTTTTCGGTTAAACGTGCTGTTTTTCTGCGTGTTTTTAATGTTCTCCGCGGTTATTGTAAGGCTCGGATATGTACAAATTGTTCGCGGTGAAGAATATAAGAATGAAGTGGAGAAGAAAGAAAACTCAACGATAAGTAATCCTGTACCGCGTGGGAAAATATTTGACCGTTATGGGCGACCTGTAGTAGATAATGCAGCCATTCGTACTATTACATTTACAAAAATGAAAGGATCAACGGCAGAGGATCGCTTAGAAACAGCGAAAAAGCTAGCAGATTTGATTGAAGTACCGACAGATAAATTAACAGATCGCGATAAAAAAGATTATTGGCTTGCTATGCATAAAGAGGAAGCTAAAGAAAAAATTACGAATAAAGATCGTCAAGAGTTTAAAGATAAAAAAATTGATGATAAAGAATTAGACGAGCGTCAGCGAAGTCGTGTAACAGAAGAAGAGATTAATCAATTATCCGCAAAAGATCTAGAAATATTAGCGATTAAAAGTAAGATGGACGGCGGATATGCAATGACACCTCAAGTTATTAAAAAGGATGCTACAGAAAAGGAATATTCGATTATTAGTGAAAACCTAGCAGCATTACCAGGTGTAGATACGAATGTTGATTGGGATCGAAAATATACGTACGATGATTTATTCCGAAGTGTACTTGGTGGGGTGTCGACATCTGATGAAGGCTTACCGAGAGAAAGACTAGATTACTATCTTGTTCGTGATTATAATCGAAATGACCGAGTAGGAAAAAGTTATCTTGAACAACAGTATGAAGATAGCCTGCACGGTACGAAAGCAGAAGTTAGAAATGTTACAGATAAAAACGGTAATATTTTAGAAACGATTAATGTATCAAAAGGACAAAGTGGTAATGACTTGAACTTAACAATTGATATGGAATTACAAAAGCGTGTGGAAGATATTCTTGCGAAGAATTTAATGAGATTTAAAGGAAGCGAACCTCTTTTAGATCGCGCATTCGTTGTAATGATGAATCCAAAAAATGGTGAAGTTTTATCTATGGCGGGGAAACAATTAGTTAACGAAGATGGTCAAACGAAAGTAAATGACTTTGCATTAGGTACCATGACAAGTTCTTATCCGATGGGGTCAACTGTAAAAGGTGCAACAGTACTTACTGGATATCAAACTGGTGCGATTCAACCAGGGTCGGTGCAATTGGATGAACCAATTAAATTAAAAGGTACACCTACGAAATCGTCTTGGAAAACGATGGGATACATTAATGACCTTACAGCTTTAAAAATGTCTTCTAACGTTTATATGTTTAAAACAGCGATGAATATCGCCGGTGTTCCATATGTGAGAGGTGGTACGTTAGATATACCTCAAAAAGCATTTGATACGATGCGTTATTATTTCGGACAGTTTGGACTGGGTGTAAAAACAGGAATTGATTTACCCAATGAATCTGCTGGTCAGATGGGTAGAAGTAGTCAACCAGGTTTCTTACTAGATTTATCAATTGGACAGTATGATACGTATACACCGCTTCAATTAGCGCAATATATTTCGACGATTGCCAATGGCGGATATCGTATGCAACCACAAGTTGTAAAAGAAATTCGTCAACCAGCAGTGAAACCAGATGAAGTTGGGAAAGTTGTTCAATCTATGGAACCGAAAGTATTAAATCGTGTTGATATGCCAGAATCGCAAATTAAACGTGTTCAAGAAGGATTTAGACAAGTGTATAATGATTCAGGTGGTACAGCTACAAAATACTTTACAGGTGCAAAATATAAAGCGGCAGGGAAGACAGGTACCGCGCAAACTGTGTATGGCGGAGATAAAGAGATTGGTAGAAAGGCAAACGGTGAACGTGTGGAAACATATAACCTAACATTAGTAGGTTATGCGCCACTTGAAGATCCAGAAGTAGCATTCTCTGTTGTCGTTCCGTGGGTACATGATGATAAGACTGGTATTAATGGATATATTGGTCGTGAAATTATGGACGCTTACTTTGATTTGAAAAACAAAGAAGTAAATGGTGAAACTCCAAAAGATGACAAAGACAATAAAAATAAAGATCAAGATGATGAATAAAAAAATTGTAAAAAAGCACACTATCTGAAAAGATAGTGTGCTTTTTTTATGGTTTATGCATATCGTGTAATAAATGTGGACAAGTATACAACACTGAAAAACACGCGGCCGTATAAATGATACTTGTATATGATGAGATAGGGGATAACTGTTTTATAGGGAAATCATCAGAGAAAATGAATAGCTACTACTGATTAAAATTGTATCGTATGTTGATCTTTGTGGAACTTTACAAAACTTTTACAAACAATTAAAACCGAATTAATAGTTTAGCAGTATTCTTATATCTGTAATCCTGTTATTTCCGGTTACTTCTAGGAGGAAGAACACGTGAAATGGATGCGTACACCGATTAAAATTTTCGTACTATCAATATGGTTCCTCTGTTTTGAAATGTCTACTGCATTTGCTTTAAATGATACGGGAGAAGTGAGAGTTGATGGATCCTCAACGGTTTTTCCTATTATAGAAGCAGTAGCGGAGGAATATACAAAGGTGCATCCAGACGTGAAAATTTCCATCAGTATTTCTGGAACTGGGGGAGGATTTAATCGTTTCGGTAAAGGAGAAGTAGATATAAATAATGCTTCGAGAGTAATGAAACAAGTCGAGAAAAATGAAATGAAGAAAAATTCTATTCAATTCACACCTTTTGAGGTGGCTAACGATGGTCTTACAATTGTTGTGAATTGGCACAATACATGGGTAGACGATATGTCAGTAGACGAGTTACGTCTACTGTGGAGTGAAGATGGAAGTGAGAAGCGATGGTCACAAATTCATTCAACATGGCCACGTGAACAAGTGAACTTTTATGCACCAGGCGTAGACTCTGGTACGTATGATTATTTTCAAAATGTCATCTTACAAAATCATCGCATTGTAAAAAAAGTCTCTTTGTCTGAAGACGATCAAGTTATTATGCAAGGGGTAATGAATGATAAACATGCCATTGCTTTTGTAGGATATGCTTATTATATGGCTAATCGAGATAAGGTGAAAGCAATAAAAGTAAATGGTGTATTTCCGACGAAAGAGACCATTCAATCAGGTAAATATAAGCCGTTATCTAGGCCGCTACTTACTTATGTGAATAATGCATCTATCCGAAATAAAATGAATGTAGCAAACTATGTTGAGTTTATGATTCAGCATGTTGGTAACCTCGCTGAAGAGGTCGGTTATGTAAAATTGCGAAAAGAAAAATACAATGAACAGCTGCGTATGTTAACAGAAATAAAAAGGTAATGTCAGGGTGGAAAGGGGTTTTCATCTTTGGCTCATAATGACAAAAATCAAATTACATTTTCTGTACAACATTTGATTGAAAGAAATAAAAAGCAAAGAAAAAAAACGCAGCGAATCAATCGAATAGTACCTTTATTACTAAAAATAATTGCTAGCGTTTCTATTGTGACGACACTTGGAATTGTTTTTACGCTCTCTAATGAAACAATCATGTTTTTTCAAAAAATATCACTATACTCCTTTTTGACGGAGAAAGAATGGTTACCATTTTTTGAAGATCCTAAATTTGGTATAGTACCACTTATATGTGGAACGTTCCTTGTAACAGCGCTTGCTATGTTTGTGGCAATTCCTATCGGTTTAGCGTGTGCTGTATTTTTAAGCGAATATGCTTCAAATAGTGCACGGAAAATATTAAAGCCGATGTTAGAGCTATTAGCAGGTATCCCGACAATTGTATACGGTTTTTTTGCATTAACAATTGTTACACCGCTTTTACAAAGGATTATACCAGATTTACAGTTTTTTAATGCGATTAGTCCAGGAATCGTTATCGGATTTATGATGATGCCTACAGTTGCATCTCTATCTGAAGACGCGATGAGATCTGTGGCGAAAGGGACGAAAGAAGCTTCATTAGCACTCGGAGCGACGCGGTTTGAAATGGTAAAACAAGTGGTGTTTCCGTCCGCTTTTACAGGGATTATGGCAGCAATTATATTAGCGGCTTCTCGTGCAATTGGTGAAACGATGATCGTTGTAATTGCAGCAGGATCCACACCAAATGTATCGCTTGATCCGACACATTCTATTCAAACGTTAACAGCCTATATTGTGCAAGTAAGTTTAGGTGATGCTCCGCATGGAACGGTTACGTATTACAGCATGTATGCTGTAGGTGCAACTTTATTTATGTTTACTTTTATTATGAACATCATTTCGCAGTCTATTATGCGCCGTTTTAGGAGGATGACATAATATGCGAATGTTGAATCATAATAAAATACAAAAAAACATGGCATCACGCTTTTTAAAAGATCGAATTTACAAATTGTTATTTTATATAGCAATTTTATTTTCAATCGCAATTTTGTCTGTGTTACTGTTTCAAATTGTTGAAAAAGGCATAAGTTATCTTTCAATAGATTTCTTTACAAATTTCGCTTCACGTAATCCGAAAGAAGCTGGTATTGCTGCAGCTTTGTCAGGGACAATATTATTTATGAGTATTGTTATACCTGTTTCTTTTATATTTGGAGTTGGAACAGCTCTTTATTTAGAGCAATATGCGAAGGAATCTCTATTTAAAAAAATAGTAGAGATTAATAATCAAACGTTAGCAGGAGTACCATCCGTTGTATTTGGATTGCTTGGTTTAACTATTTTTGTATATGCTCTTCATTTAGGAGAGAGTATAGTTGCAGCAGCACTGACGATGAGTTTACTCGTCTTACCAACAGTTGTTGTGGCGAGTCAAGAAGCAATCCGATCAGTACCAAGTGTATTATTAGAGGGTTCTTACGGATTAGGTGCTACGAAGTGGCAAACGATGTATCAAATTGTATTGCCATATGCTTTTCCAGGGATTATAACGGGCTGTACGTTAGCGATATCAAGAGCAATTGGAGAAGCAGCACCACTATTAGTGATCGGGGCACTTGCGTTTGCGAATTATGTTCCATTTAGTATGTTTGATAGATTTACAGTTTTACCAATCCAAATTTTTAATTGGATGAGTAGGCCACAAGAAGAATTTCAGTATGTAGCAGCAGCTGGGATGATTGTTTTGTTAGGTTTGTTGCTATTTATCAATATATTTGTTTTATGGTTACGAAATCGAAAATAAGTTGGAAGTGGATGAAAGGGGAATTCAAATGGTAGCAACAGTAGTAAATGTACAGGTGAAAAACGAAGAGAAAATCGAGACTGCGCCAAAGAAAGTAGTATTTGATACGAAAAACTTAAATTTATGGTACGGGGAAGACCATGCTTTAAAAGATATTAATTTAAGTATTCATGAGAATGAAGTTACAGCCATTATCGGTCCAAGTGGCTGTGGTAAATCAACGTACTTAAAAACGTTAAATCGCATGGTAGAGTTAGTACCGATCGTTCGAACTACAGGTGTAATTGAATATAGAGAACGCAATATATTTGATAAATCATATCCAGTTGAAGAATTAAGAACACATGTAGGAATGGTGTTCCAAAAGCCAAATCCATTTCCAAAATCTATTTATGAGAATGTAGCATACGGTCCAAAAATCCATGGTATTCGTGACAAAAAGACATTAGATGAAATTGTTGAAAAAAGTTTACGTGGAGCAGCGATTTGGGATGAATTAAAAGATCGTTTGCACGATAATGCATACGGTTTATCTGGTGGACAGCAACAGCGTCTATGCATCGCACGCTGCTTAGCTATTGAGCCAGACGTTATTTTAATGGATGAGCCAACATCGGCATTAGATCCAATTTCAACATTAAAAGTAGAAGAATTAATTCAAGAGTTAAAGAAAGACTTTAGTATTGTTATCGTAACGCATAATATGCAACAAGCAGCGCGTATTTCAGACAAAACTGCTTTCTTCTTAAGCGGGGAAGTTGTGGAGTATACAGATACAAACAAATTATTTACGACTCCTTCAGATAAGCGTACAGAAGATTATATTACAGGTCGCTTTGGCTGATATCGTCGCAAAGCTAAGAGAAAATGCCCTCTTAACAGAGGGCATTTCTTATTTTTATCTCACTTTAATAGGGAAGTAATACTTCCTTTATTTTAAGTTTTATTACAAGTGTAAGAGGCTATGTAGGAGATTTATCCCGCTATTTGCGGGCAGTAAGACCGGATTTCAAAATTCAACAAAAGCAAAGAAGTTAGATGGCGGGCCGCCTGTAAAAGCCCGATTGATGAGGGTTGATTAAAGTTTCACTTTATATATAATGGCACATAATATTGAGGGGGAAGAAAAAATGGTAAGAGAACAGTTTCAAGGTGATTTAAAAGTGTTACAGCAAAAGGTAATCGAGCTTGGAGAATTAGCAAATGCGGCTTTATTGATTGCTATGGAAGGTCTGCATACAAGGGATGTAGAGAAAGCGTTAGAGGTCATTGATGGTGATTACCGCATGGATAATTTAGAAGAGGAAATAAACGATCTTGCACTTATGCTTATTACGAAGCAGCAACCTGTAGCAAGTGACTTAAGAAGGATCTTTATTTCAATTAAAACAGCGACAGATTTAGAGCGTATTGCAGATCATGCTGTTAATATTGCAAAGGCTACAATTCGTCTTGGGGAAAAAGAAGTGGCTGTTAGTTTGCACAACCTGGATGAAATGTTTGCGATTGCAAATGAGATGTTGCATTTAGCGTTAGAAGCATATGAACAAGAAAATTTAACTTTTGCGAAACAAATCGCTGAAATGGATGATTCTGTTGATGAAATATATGGAAAATCAATTCGTGAGTTTATATCTTCAGTTCCGGAACAACCAGAAGCAATTACGCAAATTACACAATTATCATTTGTGGCGAGATATATTGAGCGTGTAGCAGATCATATTACAAATATTGCTGAAAATGTCTTTTATTTAGTAAAAGGAAAGCATTATTTATTGAATGAGTAGGAATTAAAGCAGGTGATGAGAAATCACCTGCTTTTTTTAGTCAAAACATGACAAAAAAAGCTCGTTGTTTCCTTTAGTTTATGATGATAAGATGTATCATAATGTAATGGGAAAATTAGTATATATGTTGTTCGTTAATAAGTATTATTTATCAATTAATAGTAAACGCTTTCTTTGAGTTTGAACCGTACGTTTTTATAGGTGGGACATTTAATTATAGGGTCTTTTAAATGAGGATTCGTTTAACTAATCAAGTTTATGCTGCTAGTTCATGTGGGATAGAGAATATACATATGGTATATGGAGCTACTGAACATTATATAAGTGGAGGCTGAAGTATATGAAGGGGGTTATTTTAGCTGGAGGAAAAGGAAGACGCCTTAGACCATTAACATGTAATACTCCAAAGCCGATGTTACCGTTATTAGAAAAACCAGTTTTAGAATACAATATTGAGTTATTACGCCAGCATGGTATTCGTGAAATTGCAATTACTGTTCAATATATGAGTACGACCATTAAGCAATATTTTGGTGATGGTAGTAAATGGGGAGTTAACTTGTATTATTTTGAAGACTCTCCTCCGCTTGGTACAGCAGGGAGTATTAAACAAGCAGAACAATTTTTAGATGAAACATTTGTTGTGATAAGTGGGGATGCATTAACTGACTTTCAATTATCAGAAGGAATTAGGTTTCATGAACAAAAGAAAAGAATAGTAACAATGTTTGTGAAAGAAGTAGAAAATCCACTCTCATTTGGATTGGTTGTAATGAATAAAGACCAGGAGGTTACACGATATATAGAAAAGCCGGGCTGGAATGAGGTAGTCTCTAATGTTGTGAATACAGGCATATATATTATGGAGCCAGAAATCTTTTCTTACATACCGCCTAGGCAATTTTTTGATTTTAGTCATGATGTGTTTCCGTTATTGGCAAATAAAAATGTGTTATTCGCATATTTGTCAGAAGGTTATTGGTTAGATATCGGCACATTTAATCAATATCGACAAGCACAATTTGATTTGTTAACGAAAAAGTTACAAGTACCTATTCCTTATACGGAAGTATTACCGATGGTATGGATGGGAGAAGGGGTGACGATTGGCAAAGGGACGAAAATTCATGGCCCCTCTTTTATTGGAGAAGGAGCAAAGATTGGTACAGGAGCTGTAATTGAGCCATATTCTATTATTGGGAAAAATAGTATCGTTTCAAATTATTCTCATCTTCAAAAAAGTATTGTTTTTGCAAATGCCCACATTGGGAAGTATTGTGAACTATTAGAAACGACAATAGGAGAGCGTACAATAGTTGAAGATGACGTTACACTGTTTCAAAAAAGCGTTGTAGCGGATCACTGTCATATTGGGAGAAGCACGGTAATTAAGCAAAAAGGAAAACTATGGCCTTATAAGGCCATTGATAGTCATTCGATAGTAGGAGCAGCTGGTATTCAAGAGAGTGAAATGAGTGCAGGTTGGTTACAAAAAAGCCGCATTGTAGGAAGAGGGAATGTTGAAATTACTCCCCAGTTTATCGTGAAGATTGCGATGGCGTATGGATCTCTTTTTACAAAAGGAGAGAGTATATTAATTGGAAGTCAAGAAAATATAGAAACAACCTCTTATAAAAATTTATTTTTACATGCTATTCATGGTATAGGGATTCATACGATGGAATGTAAAGAAATGAACGAGTCACTTTTTCAATATAGTGTTCATCATTTGCAATGTGCAGGTGGTGTTTTCATTCAAGTGGAGAATGAGAATGAGATTGTTATAAAGTTATACAGTCAAGCTGGCATACCGTTAACGTATAAGCAGCAAAAAGAGATAGAACAAGTATATATGTCCGAATTGTTTTATTACGTACATGAGAAAGAAATGGGGCGTAATGAGCTGGTTCATGTTTCTATGAATGAGTATATAGAAGTTATATTGGAGCATATTGATATCGAGAAAATACAGATGCAGAAGTTTCATCTTCTTATTAATAAGAGAAATGATACGTTGCAACATTTACTTATGCTCTTTCTGCAAAGACTTGGTTGTACAGTTACATGGATTTATGCAAGCGAACAAAAAGATCATGTGAAAGCTTTGATGAAATCAAGTAAAGCGAATATGGCTCTTATGTTTTCTGAGCAAGGAAATCATTTCGAGTTATACGATAAACATAGTAATATTTACCAGGGTACAGATTTGGAAGAGGTAGATATTCCGGATTTCTTACTCGAATCGACAGGAAATATTTACCCGATGTCTTTGAAGTTAGGAGAATGTTATCTTCTATTTTATACGCAGGATGAAAGAAAGTCGTTTCAAGTAAGGTGGAAGCGAGATATTTTATATCGAATTGGAAAATTATTCGAGCTAATAGCATTGCAAGGAAAAACGTTTCTCAGCATAGTAGAGCAATCACCGCCGCTCTATTTACTTTATGATGAAGTGGTATGTTCATGGAATGAAAAAGGGGAAATTATGAGGAAATTATTGGATGATATAGAAAGGAAGGGAGAAGGTATATTTGAAGGAGTACAGTTCAAATATACTGAAAAAGAGTGGTCTTATATCGTTTCTGACACAAAACAACCAAAATTTTTAGTGTATTCACATGCTAGAAACCCAGTAATAGCAAGGGAAAACATGAAAAATCTTATAGAAAAAATTAGACAATATCAAAAGGTGTAGAATTTTTATTTTAAAAGTGGTATTATAGTATAGTCTGATTTAAGTTATTAGTACTGGAGGGAAATAAGAATGCGTGTGAATATTACTCTAGCATGTACAGAATGCGGAGATCGTAACTATATCTCAAAGAAAAATAAACGTAACAACGCTGAGCGTATCGAGCTTAAAAAGTATTGCAAGCGTGACAAGAAGTCTACGTTACACCGTGAAACAAAGTAAGCAGTAGGAATATTTTCCTACTGTTTCTTTTTTTATTCGATTCCTATGTTAAAAGTGATACACTATCATCATAGAGAAAAGTGTCACTGTAGGGGGGAAATGTGTGAAAGAAGAGAAAGTGCGTTTGCGTAAACAAATAATAGAACACATGAATTCTTTATCAGAAGAACAGTATACAACTTTATCAGAACAGATTGCATTTTTGCTGTATGCGCAAAAAGAGTGGGTTGAAGCTAAAACAATTGGAATTACTCTTTCAATGGAAAATGAAGTGAATACATATCCTATTATTGAAAAAGCTTGGGAAGAAGGAAAGAAAGTTGTAGTTCCTAAGTGTAATAAAGGAACAAGAACGATGTCCTTCCGGCAAATTAATAATTTTGATCAATTAGAAACGGTGTATATGAATTTACGTGAACCGATTCCCGGGCTTACGGAAGAAGTGAATGTGGATGGAATTGATCTTCAAATTGTGCCGGGCGTAGCTTATACAGAACGAGGAGAGCGAATTGGGTACGGCGGTGGCTATTATGATCGTTATCTCGTGCATTATAAAGGGAAAACGCTATCATTAGCGTATGGTTTTCAAATGGTAAAACACATTCCGGTAGAGCCATTTGATAAAAATATAGAAAAAATTATTACAGAAAAAGGAACAATGCTTATAAATGAGCTTGTCTAGACAAATAAAAATTGACGAGACTTTTTCTTCTTGATTATAATAAAATATGTGAACGTTTTCTTATTATAATTTTTTATAGTAAGCAAGCATAGAGGGTGATGAAATGGTATCTATTTATGATATTCAGCAATTGCTAAAGAAATTTGGTACGATTATTTATACGGGAGATCGAATTGCAGATTTACAATTAATGCAAGATGAATTGCGTGAATTAAATCAATCACAGCTAATCGATCCACAAGACTATCAAACAGCTTTATTTTTATTGAAGCAAGAAATTCAAAAAGAGCTAAATAAGAATTAGATAAAGGTAGGTAAGCAACATGGAAGAGAAATGGTTAGTTGGTGTTGACCTTGGTGGTACAACGATTAAATTAGCATTTATTAATGTATACGGTGAAATTTTACATAAGTGGGAAATCCCTACGAATACAGGTGAGCAAGGAAAACATATTACACTTGATGTTGCGAAAGCAATTGATAAAAAGCTAGAAGAATTAGGCGAATTGAAGAGCAAGTTAATTGGTATTGGTATGGGAGCTCCTGGCCCTGTACATGTGGCATCTGGAATGATTTATGAAGCGGTTAATTTAGGGTGGAAAAACTATCCGCTAAAAGATTTATTAGAAGTAGAAACAGGATTACCTGTTGTTATTGATAATGATGCAAACTTAGCAGCGCTTGGTGAAATGTGGAAAGGTGCTGGTGAAGGTGCAAAAGATTTAATCTGCATGACACTTGGTACGGGCGTTGGTGGTGGTGTAATCGCCAATGGTGAGATTGTACACGGCGTGAGTGGTGCTGCTGGTGAGATTGGACATATTACAGTAGTTACAGAAAATGCTTTCCCATGTAATTGCGGGAAGTCTGGTTGCTTAGAAACAGTAGCATCTGCAACAGGTATTGTACGTGTTGCTATGCAAAAAATACAAGAGACTAATAAAGAAAGCATGTTGCGTTCTATGTTAGCTGAAGAAGGACGTATTACATCAAAAGATGTCTTTGAAGCACTTGGACAAGGTGATGAATTAGCAGGCGAAGTAGTAGAAAAAGTAGCTTCTTATTTAGGATTAGCTGTAGCGAACCTTTCTAGTACGTTGAACCCAGAGAAAATTGTTATTGGTGGAGGCGTGTCTAAAGCTGGAGATGCGCTATTAGAACCAATTCAACGCTATTTCGAGCAATACGCTTTCTCACGTGCTGTAAAGAGCACGAAGTTAGCTATTGCAACACTTGGTAATGATGCAGGTGTTATCGGAGGAGCTTGGCTTGTAAAAAAGCACAAATACGAAGCGAAGATGATATAAGATGTGAAATATGAAAAGAGGAAGGGGGAACCCTTCCTCTTTTTGTGTGAAATCTCGATGAAGAATAAAGTGTAAACGAATTAAGCTGCTGGTGGATACCCGTTATATAGAACAGTCATGATCGTAAACCATCCGAAAACGAGTACAGTTGCAATTGCAAAGCCGCTCGCGAAAAAGTTTTTTTCACGAAGTGTTCTAAGCGTAGCAAATACAGCTAACAGAGTGACAAGTGTAAAAATAATAACAAGGCCCATACAATATCCTCCTCTGTCTACCCATTTCTTATTATGAGTTTTTGGAATATTTACTCTTTTATATTGTACATGTTTTAAAAATGATTGTCGAGATAGCATCCTTTCTTTTCCTCAGAGAAAGAAATGTTGTATCATTAAAAGTAAGTTTAATAATTGGAGGAGATTTCATATGAAATGGATACAAATGCCGTTAGGCCCATTGCAAACCAATGCTTATATTTTAATGAACGATCAAAAAGAGTGCATTATCTTTGACCCTGGTCATGAAGGTGAAAAGCTCGTTACATATTTACAAGAAGAACAATTAAAACCATTGGCGGTTTTATTAACACATGCTCACTTTGATCATATCGGTGCTGTTGATGCGGTAAGAGACGCTTTTTATATTCCTGTATACGTACATAAAGAAGAAGCAGATTGGTTAGGAGATGCAACTGTAAACGGCTCTCAAATTTTTATGATGAACCGCAGTATTACAGCAAAACCAGCGGATCATATTATTGATGCAGAAGGTACATTAACAATTGGATCATTTAATTTTGAAATTTTTGAGACGCCGGGACATTCTCCAGGAAGTATTTCTTATTATAGTAAAGAGGCGAATGCTGTATTCTCAGGAGATGTATTGTTCCAAATGAGCATTGGAAGAACAGATTTGCCTGGTGGAAGTTTTGCTGAATTAATTGGAAGTATTGAAGAGAAATTATTTGTATTACCAGATGAAACAGCGGTGTTATGTGGACATGGTCCAGAAACAAGCATTGGCTTTGAAAAAGAAAATAATCCGTTTTTACAATAAGGAGTCATTATGGGAATGGAGCTCATTTTAAGAGAATGGATGGGGAAAGAAAAGGATTATTCAATTTCATATAGTACGTATATGAACCTTGTATTGTATACAGAAGGTCATGGATATTATATGAAAGAACGTGAAAAGATTGGAAGAAAAGGGGATTTTTTTACAAGTAGCAATGTATCCTCTGTTTTTGCAAAAACTTTTGCTAAACTTTTTATTCGTCTTGTTGAAAATGGTGAAGTTGCTTCGAATATTTGTGAGGTTGGTGGGGGAACTGGAAAGTTTGCCTATGATGTTTTACAAGAATGGAAGCAATTATCTCCAAAAACCTTTATTGATTTAAACTATTCAATGATTGAAGTGAGCCCTTTTCATAGGAAATTACAGCAGGAGCAACTTGGCTCATTTTCTAATGTATCGTACTATACCTCCTATAGTGAAATGGGAGATTCTTTCGAGGGAATTCTTTTTTCGAATGAGTTGTTTGATGCATTTCCTGTTGAAATAATTGAGAAAAGAAATGGTATGTTGTATGAAGTACGTATTACATATACAGAGGAAGGAAACCTTTCAGAAGTATGTAGGCCGTTAGATAAAAGAATTGGTCGATATTTATTGAAATATAATATTCATATTGCTGAAGGGCAACGTTTTGAAGTACCAATTGTGATGGAGGAGTATATAAAAGAAATTGCGAAATGGTTTCAAAAAGGTATATGTATTACAGTTGATTACGGATACACAAAAGAAGAATGGATGCATCCAGCACACCGTGAAGGAAGTTTGCGAGGGTATTATCAGCATAAGCTAATACGAAACCCACTAGCGTATCCAGGTGAAATGGATCTTACTACTCATATTCATTGGGACGAGCTAACTGAGATGTTTAGTCTGCAGGGAATGAGTGCAGTATGGCATAAGAAACAATCTGAGTTCTTGTTAGCTGCAGGAATATTAGAACAGCTTACGAGCCATCAAGATACGAATCCTTTTTCTGAAACGCAAAAAAAAAATCGAGCAGTTCGTTCTATGATTTTGAATGGAGGAGTAGGGAGTGCGTTTGATGTTGTTATACATACAAAAGATATGCAACATTTGCATTTGGAGCAGTATGTAACAATATAAAAAAACAAGACACAGTATATACTGTGTCTTGTTTTTTAATACGACTTATGTAGTATTATATATTTCCTCTCATGATATATATTTATATTAAAGATATGAGATGAAAAATATAGAATACGTTCTTTTTCTTCGATTATTAGTCCCTAACCTAATAATACGCGAACGAGTTGAATTATTGTTTCGTTCTCTACTTTGTAATAAATTTCCAATCCTTTTCTTTCACTAGAAACGATTTTAGCGCTTTTTAATTTTGCTAAATGCTGTGAAATTGTAGATTGTGGCATGTTTAAGCCAGTATACATTGTAGAAACGTTGCTTGGACCGCGCTCAATTAATCCTTTTACGATACATAAACGAACAGGATGAGCTAGTACTTTTAATAATTCTGCATTACTTTCATATAGTTCTAATTCTTTTTGAAAGGTTTCTAACATGTTCTTTTCCACCTCCGTGTGAGCTATTATACCATACTATACATACCAAAAATTTAAAGAAAAGAAAATAGTTGTTGCAGAAAAAAAGTCCTAAAGTAAAGAAATTGTAAGAAAAGAGACCCTGATGTAAATAAAATAGGTAAATTAGCACGTTTTTGTAAAATAAAATTTTTGGGTGAAAATTTCGATGCGTTTTAAAAATTGAAAGATATAGATATATTTGTAACACAATTTTATCATGATTTTCTTATTCTTTCAAATGAATATACAAAATTTTTAAAATAATATGACAAAGGAATTGTAATGATATATATAGAATATAAAACAGTTTAAAAGAAAAGAAGCTGAATGTAATTCGCTTCTTTATGATGATAACGAAATATTTGATTACAGCTGATAAATCTTAGGATAATCAAGTCATTAGTCATTTATTCTAAAATTCATCTTTTAGCAACGTTAAAAACCTGTGATTCCATATGTTCTCGTAAAAATCAATCGTCTCTTTTGCGGACATAAAAGGATTCTTCAACGTAGAGGTTGTTTTCTGTGCCATAAAGTTTTCGTATCCCAGTCCGTGGGCAAACTTAATCGTAGCATCCATACAGTACTCTGTTTGGGCACCACAAAATTCAATGCGCTTTACAGATAATTGATCTAAAATTTCTTTTAAGTTTGTTTTATAAAATGAATTTGCATGTGTTTTTCTTACAAAAAAATCTTGTTCTTGAACATCTAGATCGGTATGAATAGCCCAATTTTCTTTCTCGGGTACTAAATCATCATCACAATGTTGAACAAAAAGGATTGGTTTATTTAATTTTCTGTATGAAGAAATTCTTTGATTTACTTTTGTTAGTAAGTTCTGTAAATCAAATAGATGCTCTCCGCTATAACATACTCCATTTTGTAAATCGATAACGATTAAAATATCTGTACAAGTATCCATTATTTTTGCTCCTTTTTATTTCTTAATATATCAATTAATCCATTACTTGGAAATAGATAAAAATTTTATTTTTTAATGAACTATATAGACAGAAAAGCACTAAAACGAGTATGGTAGACAGCATAAAAAAAGATATGAAAACTTAATTTCATATCTTCTATTCATTCTATACATTTACAGGTTCTTCTACATAAGAAAGGGCATTTTCAAAATCGGATATTAAATCGTCAACATTTTCAAGGCCAACTGATAACCGAAGTAATGAATTAGAGATCCCTCTTTCATCACGAGCTTCTTGCGACAGTGCTGCATGTGACATTTTTGCTGGGTAAGAAAGAATTGACTCTACCGCTCCTAAACTAACTGCAAAAACGGGTAATTTTACTTTTGACAAAAATTGGCGGAGTGCATCTTCTGACTGCAAAGTAAACGATAAGACCGCTCCAGCTGATGTTGCTTGAGATTGTTGAATATCAAATCCGAGATGCGTTTGTAATCCAGGATAATAGACATTTTGTACTTTAGCGTGCTCTTGTAAATAATGTGCAATTTTATTGGCATTTTTAGCTGAATGCTCGAGGCGTACATGCAATGTTTTTAGGCCACGAAGTACGAGAGAACAATCTTGAGGCCCTAAAATAGCACCGAATGCATTTTGTAAAAATCCAAGCTTTTGAGCGAGTTCTGCATCTTTTACTACTGCTAATCCGGCAGTAACATCACTATGACCAGCAATAAATTTTGTAGCACTATGAAGAACGACATCAGCTCCAAGTTCAAGTGGTTTCTGGAATAGTGGTGTCAAAAAAGTATTATCAACAAAAGTAAGAGCGCCAATAGATTTTGCAAGTTTAGAAACTTCGCGGATATCTGTCACTTTTAAAAGTGGGTTAGAAGGTGTTTCTACATAAAAGAGCTTTGTATTTGGTTTAATGTTTTGTTTTATTTCTTCTAAATTGGTCATATCAACAAATGTATGTGAAACACCGTAACGGGAGAGTACCTCAGTTATCACTCTGTAAGTGCCTCCGTATACATCTTCTGAAATGAGTACGTGATCACCTTGTGAAAGAAGGAGGAATGCAGTGGAAATCGCTGCAATGCCTGATGCAAAGGCGAATCCCTTTGTTCCACCTTCTAATAAAGCAATGATATCTTCAAGAGCTTCACGAGTTGGATTTCCTGACCTGCTATAGTCATATTTTCCGAACGTATCTACATCAAACTGGTGAAAAGTTGATGTGTTATAAATGGGAACGTTCACAGCGCCCGTTTGTGAGTCATGTTTATATTGGTTGTGTAGTAAGAGTGTATCTATAGAATAGCTCATATTTTTACACCTTCTTTTACGAGTTTAATGGCTTGCTTTAAGTCTTGAATTAAATCGTTACTATTTTCAATGCCAACGGAGAATCGAAGAAGACGATTGCATACACCGTTTGCTGTTCTAATATCTTCAGGAATATCAGCATGTGTTTGCGTTGCTGGATAAGTCATTAAACTTTCTACACCACCAAGACTTTCTGCAAATGTAATTAAGGATAAAGATTGTAAGAATGGATTAATCCAAGCTTCATCTTTAAGGCGGAATGAAATCATGCCGCCTCTTCCTGGATAAAATACATCTGTCACCCCGTTTTCATCATTTAAATATGCAACAACTGCTTTCGCATTTTCTTCATGTTGTCTCATGCGAAGCGCTAACGTTTTCATACCGCGAATTAATAACCATGAGTCAAATGGGCTTAAAACCGCGCCTGATGCATTATGATAATGAGCGATTTCCTCGCAAAGTTCCATTCCTTTTGCAACGACAAGTCCGCTTAGTACATCGTTATGTCCCCCTAAATATTTCGTTGCGCTATGGAGTACAATGTCAGCACCTTCTGTTAATGGTTGCTGTATATAAGGTGTGTAGAATGTGTTGTCTACAATAAGAAGTAGTCCGTGCCTTTTCGCTACAGTTGCGACAGCAGCAATATCAGTAACTTGCATTAATGGATTAGTTGGAGTTTCTATGAAAATAGCCTTCGTTTCAGTTGTGATAGCTTGCTCAATTTGTTTAATAGATTGTGTATTTACGTATCTACATCGAACATTCCACTTTTTTTCGTGCTCAGAAAATAATCGATACGTTCCTCCGTATAAATCTTCAGATACAATAAGTTCGTCTCCAGAGCGGAATAGAGAAAGGACGAGGAGAACAGCCGCCATCCCTGAACTACAGGCATAACCTTGTTCGCCATATTCTAAGTCTGCGATCGCCTGTTCTAAAAGACCGCGAGTTGGATTGCCAGTTCGTGAATAGTCAAAGCCAGTAGATTTACCAATTCCTTCGTGACGATAAGCGGTTGAGAAATAAACCGGTGGATTAACCGTTCCTGTTGTAGTTTCACTGCGATTTCCGATTTGTGCTAGTTTCGTTTCGATTGTTGACATGTGAAAATTCCTCCTTTTTAAATTGAAACATTAAGTGAATATAAAATAAAAAAAGCCTTCTAAGAAGAAGGCTTTCGGTTTGAATAGAGTCTTCTTCTCATCTGTCAAATCTTTCACAATTTGCTGGAATTAGCACCTTATTAACAAACTGTTAATGGTTGCTGAGGCGTCATAGGGCCAGTCCCTCTACCTCTCTAGATAAGAATGTTCGTATGAAATTTTTATTATGTTTTTAACTTTACAACAAAAGATAATTGAATTGCAAGTTTATTTTAAATAATTTTTATTTTTCCGCAAGTATCATTGACTTTTACTTTTGTGCATGCTAAATTTATTAAAAAATTAACAAACATTGTTAAAAGGGGAACGCATTTCCTTTTAGCTACATAAATAAAATAATAAAGACAACTCTTATTGAGAGCGGTGGAGGGAAAGGCCCTGTGAAACCCGGCAACCTTCAAACGAAATGTTTGAAACGGTGCTAATACCTGCAAAACGAATGTTTTGCATAATAAGAGGAGGAACGATTATGTCCCCCTCTTCAAAGTGAAGAGGGGGTTTTTATATTGATAGAAATGAGGGAGATTCGTGAAATTACTAGATTTATTATCAAAAGGAATTGTAATAGGTGATGGTGCGGTTGGGACGTTATTGCATTCACATGGTTTGCAAAGTAGCTTTGAAGAATTGAATGTATCTGATCCAGACTTAATTATATCGATTCATAAACAATATGTAGCTGCTGGAGCAGATGTAATTCAAACGAATACGTATGGGGCAAATGAGACGAAATTACGTATGTATGGTTTAGAAAATCAAGTTACAGAAATTAATAGAGCGGCAGTAAAACTGGCGAAAGCATCTGTTACAGACAGAAATGCAATTTTAGGAACAATTGGTGGTATGAAACACATCGGAGCCGTTACAACGACTGATATGGAAAGGGAGTTTATGCTACTTGAACAGGCAGGGGCTTTACTAGAAGAACAGGTTGATGGATTACTATTAGAAACTTTTTACGATGAATTTGAATTACTTCATGCCGTTAAAGTATTGCGTAAGCAAACGAATATTCCAATTGTTGCTCAATTAGCGTTACATGAAGCAGGTACGACTCAAAATGGAAATGATGTCAATGAAATATTAAAGCAACTTATAGATTGCGGTGCAAATGTTGTTGGATTGAATTGTCAACTAGGGCCGCTTCATATGACGGAAGCTTTCAAAATGATATCGATTCCGCAAAATGGCTATTTATCAGCATACCCAAATGCAGGTCTCCCGAATTATGTGGAGGGACGTTATGTATATGAGGGAAGCCCAGCTTATTTTGAAGCGATGACACCGAGATTTATTGAGCAAGGTATTCGATTATTGGGTGGTTGTTGTGGTACGACTCCAGAACATATTCAAAGTATGAAGCGCGCTGTTGCGAATATTACCCCTGTAATAGAAAAAGACACGATTCAAAGGCCGAAAGTCGTTCATACGCATGAGAAACGTTCGAAGGCTCACGTCACTCTAGCAGAGAAAGCGAAAAAACAAACGACAGTTGTAGTGGAATTAGATCCACCGAAAACGTTAGATACACAGCGTTTTTTTGAAGGGGCAAGAGCGTTAAAAAGAGCGGGAGCAGATGCTATTACTCTAGCAGATAATTCATTAGCATCGCCTCGCATCTCGAATATGGCAATGGGTGCGTTATTAACCAAGCATGATATCCCAGTATTGACACATTTAACGTGTAGAGATCATAACGTCATTGGACTACAATCTCATTTGTTAGGTTTATCGGCGTTAGGGATGGAAGAAGTGCTAGCTTTAACTGGTGATCCAGCGCGCGTTGGTGATTTTCCCGGTGCAACTTCTGTATATGATTTATCCTCTATTGAGCTCATTAAAATGATTAAAGAAATGAACGATGGACGTTCAATTTTAGGGAAATCAATTGGACCGGCGACAAGGTTTTCTGTAGGCGGCGCATTTAATCCTCACGTGAGGCACTTAAAAGCAGCGGTTAAGCGAATGGAACGAAAAATAGATGCTGGAGCGGAGTATTTTTTAACTCAGCCAATTTACGATATCGCGCTAATTGAAGAAGTGTATGAAGCGACAAAGCATTTGGAACAACCTATTTTTATTGGAATTATGCCGTTAGTAAGTAAGCGGAATGCAGATTTTCTTCATTTTGAGGTGCCGGGTATTACTCTTCCTGAAGAAATAAGAGAGAGAATGGATGGACACGAAACGAAAGAGGCAGCAATTGAGGAAGGGATTCGCATTTCGCAAGAATTAATCGACATAGCGATGAAATATTTTAATGGTATTTATCTTATTACACCATTTTTAAAGTATGAAATTACAGAACATCTTGTTAAATATGTAAGAGAAAAGCAAGAAGTGAAAGAAGGTATTAATTGATGAAGTGTATAGAAGAAAAATTACAGAATAGCATTTTAATATTAGATGGGGCAATGGGGACAATGATTCAGCAAGAGGATTTAACTGCTGAAGATTTCGGAGGAGAAGAGTACGAGGGCTGTAATGAATATTTAGTAGAAACAAGACCAGACGTTATTTTAAAAATTCATAAAGCTTATATTGAAGCTGGAGCGGATATTATTGAAACAAATACATTTGGGGCAACGAATATTGTACTAAGTGATTATGAGCTGTCTCATTTAGATGAAGAACTAAATGAAAAGGCAGCACTTTTGGCGAAGCAAGCTGTTAAAGAAAGCGGGAAGGAAGTATATGTTGCGGGAGCAATGGGACCAACAACGAAAGCAATTAGTGTTACAGGTGGTGTGACTTTTGAAGAATTGATTGAGGCTTATACAAGGCAGGCACGAGGATTGTTAAAAGGAGAAGTTGATGTATTACTCGTTGAGACGAGTCAAGATATGCGTAACGTGAAAGCAGCTTATATTGGAATTCAAGCTGCTTTTGAAGAAATGAAAAAAACGGTTCCTATTATGATTTCAGGAACGATTGAGCCAATGGGAACGACTCTGGCTGGGCAAACAATTGAAGCTTTTTATTTATCAGTAGAACATATGAAACCATTATCTGTTGGATTAAACTGTGCGACTGGTCCGGAGTTTATGAGGGACCATATTCGTTCACTATCTGATTTATCGGAGTGTTACATTTCTTGTTATCCAAATGCAGGTCTTCCTGATGAAGATGGACATTACCATGAATCTCCATCTTCTCTTGCTGAAAAGGTGAAGCGATTTGCTGAAGAAGGATGGGTTAATATTATCGGTGGTTGTTGTGGCACGACACCAGAACATATAAAAGCAATGAAATCCGCGCTAGCATCTCTTAAGCCTCGTGACCATCATGAGAGAGAAGGACATGGAATTAGTGGATTGGAGGCACTGCAATACGATGAGTCTATGAGACCGTTATTTGTAGGTGAAAGAACGAATGTTATTGGATCACGTAAATTTAAACGATTAGTAGCAGAAGGGAAATTTGAAGAGGCTGCTGAAGTGGCAAGGGCGCAAGTGAAGAAAAATGCTCATATTATTGATATTTGTATGGCAGATCCTGATCGTGATGAAATAGAAGATATGGAGAAATTTTTGACAGAAGTTACGAAAGTGTTAAAAGTACCGATTATGATTGATTCAACGGATGAAAATGTTATGGCAAGAGCACTTACTTATATTCAAGGAAAAGCTGTTATCAACTCTATTAATTTAGAAGATGGAGAAGAGCGTTTTGAAAAGGTAACACCGCTTCTTCGTAAGTATGGTGCTGCAATTGTAGTTGGTACAATCGATGAAGATGGTATGGCAGTAAGTGCTGAAAGAAAATTAGAAATTGCAAAAAGAAGTTACGAATTATTAACGACGAAATATGGAATACGTCCGTCAGATATTATTTTTGATGCACTTGTGTTTCCAGTAGGGACAGGTGATGAAGAATATATTGGTTCAGCGGCAGCGACTATAGAAGGAATTCGTCTTATTAAAGAAGCGTTACCAGAGTGTTTAACGATTTTAGGTGTAAGTAACATATCATTTGGTTTACCACCAGCTGGACGTGAAGTATTGAATTCCGTCTTTTTATATCATGCTACGAAGGCTGGATTAGATTACGCGATTGTTAATACGGAAAAATTAGAACGCTATGCGTCGATTCCAGAGGAAGAAAAACACCTTGCAGATGCATTACTGTTTGAAACGACTAAAGAGACGTTAGAAGAATTTACAAACTTTTACCGAGTCGCTAAAAAGAAAGATGTCGTTGTGCAAGAAACGTTAACGCTTAATGAAAGACTAGCAAATTATATTGTAGAAGGTACGAAACAAGGATTACACGAGGATTTAAGTCTTGCACTTGAAGAAGGAAGAAAACCTCTTGATATTATTAACGGTCCGCTTATGACAGGGATGGACGAGGTAGGACGACTATTTAATAATAATGAACTTATTGTTGCTGAAGTATTGCAAAGTGCCGAAAGTATGAAAGCTGCTGTAAGTTATTTAGAGCCATATATGGAATCTAGTGATAGTGCGAAAAAAGGGAAAGTATTATTAGCAACTGTAAAAGGTGACGTGCATGATATTGGGAAAAATCTCGTTGAAATTATTTTAGCGAATAACGGATATGAGATTATTAATTTAGGAATTAATGTACGTTCAGATCGAATTGTTCAAGAAGTACAAGAAAAGAATCCGGACATTATAGGACTTTCAGGTTTATTAGTAAAATCAGCGCAACAAATGGTAACGACTGCTGAAGATTTAAAAGCAGCAAATATTGATGTTCCCATTGTTGTAGGTGGTGCAGCGTTAACGAGAAAGTTTACAGATAATCGGATTTCACCATCATATAAAGGGCTCGTTTGTTATGCGAGTGATGCGATGACGGGGCTCGATATTATTAATAAGCTTCAAAAAGAAGAAGAGCGTGAGAAGATGAAACAGGATAAGAAAGAACGGCATCTTCATATCGTAAAAAAAGAGGAGAAGAAAGTAGAAATTCCAGCAGTAATTGAGCCATTACCAAAGGCTGAGGTTATCGTGCCTGATTCAACAAAACGAATTGTATTACGCGATATTCCCGCCCTTCATCTCGCTCCATTTTTAAATAGACAAATGCTACTTGGGCATCACCTTGGATTAAAAGGAAATGTGAAGAAGCTTTTGAAAAAGGGAGATAAGAGAGCGCATGAATTAAATGATTTAATAGATGAATTATTGCAAGAAGGACAATCTTGGTTAAAGCCAAAAGCAGTGTATCAATTTTTCCCAGCGCAAAGCGATGGACAAAACATTGTAATATATGATCCAGAAGATCATACGCGTGTTATAGAGCGTTTCACGTTCCCTAGACAAGGAAAGGCCCCCTATCGTACTTTAGGCGATTATTTGCGCCCAATTGGAGATGAGATGGACTATGTTGCTTTCTTATCTGTTACGGTTGGGGAAGGAGTTCGGGACATTGCTGAAGAGTGGAAGGCGAAAGGTGATTACTTACGTAGTCATGCCATTCAATCGTTAGCGCTTGAATTAGCAGAAGGACTTGCTGAAAAAACACATATGCTCATTCGTGACCGCTGGGGCATTCCAGACTCACCTGAACTGACGATGGAAGAACGTTTCCGTACGAAATATAGAGGAATACGCGTGTCATTTGGTTATCCGGCGTGTCCAGAACTTGCAGATCAAGAAAAGCTATTTCGCTTAATTCATCCAGAGGAAATAGGTATTTCATTAACAGAAGGATTCATGATGGAGCCAGAAGCGTCCGTAACGGCTATGGTATTTTCTCACCCTGAGGCAAGATATTTTAGTGTATTATAGTCTAGAAGGGGGAGACGTATGAAGAAAATAGTCTTTACAGGTGGCGGTTCGGCAGGACATGTAACACCTAATTTAGCCATTATCCCACATTTACAGGAAGACAACTGGGATATCTCTTATATTGGTTCTCATCAAGGTATTGAGAAAACGATTATAGAAAAGGAAGGCATTCCCTACTATAGTATTTCGAGTGGAAAGCTACGTCGTTATTTTGATTTGAAAAATATAAAAGATCCTTTTCTTGTAATGAAGGGTGTTATGGATGCGTATGTAAGGATTCGAAAACTAAAACCAGATGTGATTTTTTCAAAAGGCGGTTTCGTATCTGTACCAGTCGTAATTGGAGGATGGCTAAATAGAGTACCAGTTTTATTACATGAATCTGATATGACGCCAGGACTAGCAAATAAAATTGCGCTTCGTTTTGCTTCGAAAATATTTGTTACATTTGAAGAAGCAGCGAAGCATTTACCGAAAGAAAAAGTAATATATACGGGATCTCCTGTACGTGAAGAAGTGCTGAAGGGAAATCCTGAAACAGGTTTAGCATTTTTAGGTTTTTCACGTAAAAAGCCAGTTATTACGATTATGGGAGGCAGCTTGGGCGCGAAGAAAATTAATGATACGGCTCGAGAAGCATTACCAGAACTTCTTAAAAAGTATCAAATTGTTCACCTTTGCGGAAAAGGTAACCTTGATGAAAGTTTACAAAATAAAGAAGGATATAGACAATTTGAATATGTACATGGAGAACTGCCGGATATATTAGCGGTAACAGATTTTGTTATTTCACGCGCGGGCTCCAACGCAATTTTTGAATTTTTAACATTACAAAAGCCGATGGTTTTAATTCCATTATCGAAATTTGCAAGCCGTGGAGATCAAATATTAAATGCAGAGTCCTTTGAAAGGCAAGGGTATGCCTCCGTATTATATGAAGAAGATGTAACTGTAAAATCTCTGATAAAGTATGTCGAAGAATTGAATCAAAATAATGAGAAGTATAAAACAGCACTAAAAAAATATAATGGAAAAGAAGCAATTCAAACAATCATTCAAAATATTTCAGAGGCATGATGAAACAATCATGCCTCTTTTAGTAGGGTGAAAGATTCCAAGAATTGATATTTTTATGTTACAATAAAGTGAAACTTTAATCAGTTGGGTGCATCCCACATCTAACTTCTTTACTTTTACTGAAATTTGAGGAGGGAGTCTTACTGCCCTCAAATAGCGGGATAACAACTGGGTTAATAGAGAAATTCCAATTAATGAGGCGTGAAAATACGAATGGATTAGGAGTGACTGTGTTGGAGCTAAGTCTCTATGAAAATACTGCACTTATTATATGCTTTGTGTTGTACGTTGGTAGTGTTATTGTTTATATTTCAAGGAAATTTTCGCAAGAAAGAGAGCTTGAAAAGTCAGAGATAACAGCTGAACTAGAAATGTTAGCTGATGAAAGTTATAAAAAACAAAAAATAAAAGAAGACCATGAAGCATCCCATCATTTAAACGCAAATAAGTTTTAAAGATGGGGATTTTTTTTGAAGTTGTTATTTATTATAGCTATAACAAATAACGCTAAAAAGGAGTTTCCCCATACATAATGAAGGAGTGTATATAAATGAATTTTTATATCGCCTCAGGTTTCCAAAATAAACATCTTGTATGTTCCGTAGCAAATGAACTGAAACATGCAGGATGGCACCATACATATGATTGGGCCAAAAACGAAAGAGCAGTGAATCAAGAACAATTAAGAGAAATTGGTCAGGCAGAAAAAAATGCTGTAAAAGAAGCGGATGTGTTTTTACTTATATTAGATGGCGGAAACGGGAGCCATACAGAGTTTGGAATGGCGATTGCGCTAGAGAAAACTATATATGTATATCATGCAGGAAATCCGCTCCAAACAACGTTCTATCACTTGCCAGAAATAAATATTTTTGAAGGAGATGTAGCTGAGTTTGCATCTTATGTTATGAATCATGTGAAATAATAGTAACTACCTAAAAGGTTATAAAAGTGATCTTTTGGGTACAGTGATGATAAGAAACGTATATAAAGGAGTACATAATATGAAATTAGAAAATGGATGGGAAACGAGCTTTTTAGAAGTCGTACAAAATAGTGAATTTAAGAAAGAGGCACTTCTTAGTCAATTGCTTTGTCAGGATAGTGAAGAAGTAGAAGAGCTTGTGGATGATTACGGCTACGAAGAGCTTGTTGAACGCGAACATGATGATGAGTTAGCTGAAATTTTAGGAGAAGAACTTTTTAGTGAGATGGAACGACAAGTATTCTTATCTTCAAACCCAGAAGAAAAACTTATTTCATTCGTCAATGGATTAGGTTTTCATGTATTAGATTGGATCGTTCTTCTTGAAACAGAATTTGGAATTGATAGTGCAAACTTTACATCAGATGCTGTGAAGGTGTTAGAAAAGCGTTTCAGCCAGTTTCCATACATAGAGGACAAGACAATTTTTGATATGACATTTGGAGAATCTATGGATGTATTAGAATCTGTTACAGGATTACAACTAAAGGAAAAGATGAACGTATAATGAAAAAAGAACGTGATTGGATCACGTTCTTTTTTTACATTATAATAATTTTGTCATCTAGTTTTGTTTGTCCGCTAAGAAGTGCGTTTAAATATTCCACTTTTCTTATACAGGCTTGTATATGTCTTTCAACCTCTTGTAACTCTGCTTGGTGATGTGTTTCAATCGGATGAATTTGTACGTTGAATTTTTCAAATTGACTACTATATGTTATTTCTGCATAGCCGCTCATAATATCGGTTTCGTTATGAAATAAAAATTGCTTCGTTTTGTCACAGAATGATACATCCTGAAAGCCATATACTTTTAATGCTTCAATTACTTTTTTTATCATTTTTGTATTCATTTTTTTAACCCTCTTTACGAAGTTCTACTTATACATTATACCATAAAAAATTACATAGAAAGCGCTTCCAAGTGTATTTTATTATAAACTTTACGTTTCAATCACAAAAATGAAACAAAGAAAAAATAATTGTAAAGAAGGAAGGACTCTTTTATTGTTTCGTCATATATATAGAGAAATAGTGCAATGAAAGGAAATTTTCCGAGTTGGAGATCGTATTTCCAATTTGAGCGCAGTAAAAGAGGTGAAAATCTTGAACTTTGATATTGTAGGACAAAAAGCATATATAAAAGATGGACCGCATCGGAACCGAATTGGAATTGTAAAGAAAAACGAGACAAAATTAGCATCGCATTTTGCTATTGTAATTGGAGAACAAATTATTGATGTAGAGCTAAAGGATATCGTGTTAGTTGGAGTAGACGTAGGACAATTTCATAAATGGTGCGAACAAAATGGTTATTTGTGAAAAGGACGGGCTGTGAGATAATGAAATATATTTGAGGAAAGAGAATATATTATTGTATTCTCTTTTTCTATGTTTAAGGAGGCGAAAATGAAATATACAGAACAGGAGTTTACGTTGGAGTTAAAAGAGAACATTCAATGTATGGAGAAGGAAATAGAGCCAATGTCACTTAAATTGTATAAAGAGTATTCGCATTTATACATAGAAAAAAACATGGAATTAGATATGGGATTTGCAAGAGAAAAAGAGAATCCCTTTGAGGTGGGTTATTATTCATCAGTTGCTATAGCTATATAGATGAAGAAAAAGA